>JABUEV010000349.1 GCA_013314865.1 Bacteroidales bacterium
GGGAACTTTTCAAAGATATAATCAGAAAGAATTGTATCAAGTACTGCATCACCAAGAAATTCAAGTCTTTCGTTGTTTATTCTTTCTTTTCCGTTTTTCAGGATTGAAGCAGACCTGTGCACAAATGCGGTTTCATAAAGAGAAATCCTGCGGGGTCTTGTTCCCAGCATCTTTTTTAAGCGTGATGAGAGGTCACGCTTGCTGAATAATTGAGTCTTATCTTTTTTCAGATGTGGGGGAGTCACAAAAGACCTGGTTTTGTAATAACCACGGATGCATTATGGCCGCCAAAACCGAATGTGTTGCTGATAGCGGCATTCACAGTCCGTTTCTGTGCCTTGTTGGCTGTAATGTTCAGTTTCTGGTCTATCTGAGGGTCAGGAACCTTGAAGTTTATCGTTGGAGGGACAATATCATGTATAACAGCCAGGATTGTTGCGATAGCTTCAACAGCTCCTGCGGCACCCAGCAGATGTCCGGTCATCGATTTGGTGGCACTTAAATTAAGGCGGTATGCATGCTCGCCAAAAAGTGATAAAATAGCCTTGGCTTCGGAGACATCACCGAGTGGTGTTGCTGTACCGTGGACGTTTATATAATCAATGTCTTCAAGTTTGAGTCCGGCGTCTTCCACTGCAAACTTCATCACATTATACGCACCAAGTCCGTCAGGATGCGGAGCGGTAAGGTGAAAAGCGTCGGCTGTCATTCCCGTACCGGCTATCTCGGCATATATTTTAGCGCCTCTTGCCTTTGCATGTTCGAGATCTTCAAGGATTATTGCACCCGCTCCTTCTCCCATTACAAAGCCGTCGCGTGTCAGGTCAAAAGGCCGTGAGGCAGTAAGGTACTCCTCATTATTTGTCGACATGGCCATCATGGCATTAAAGCCGCCTATCCCAGGTTCATTTATTGCTGCTTCCGAACCTCCTGAAACAATTATGTCGGCTTTTCCAAGCTTGATATAAATAGATGCATCAATAAGTGCATGTGTGGAAGATGCACAAGCTGACACTGTAGCAAAATTGGGACCCCGGAATCCGTGTTTAATTGAAATGGAACCAGAGGCGATATTCCCTATCATTTTTGGGATGAAAAAGGGACTGAATCTGGGTGTGCCGTCCCCAAGAACATAACTGCGTATCGATTCATAGAAAGTATCAAGCCCGCCTATTCCGGATGACCATATTACACCAACCCTGTCCTTGTTGATATTGTTAAGGTTAAGCCCTGAATCTTTCAAAGCCTCATCAGAGGCAATATGGGCAAACTGCGAATAGAGATCAAGCTTGTTTGCCTCTTTTCTGTCAAAATAATCAGAAGAGTTGTAGTTCTTTACTTCACATGCAAATTTTGTTTTAAATTTTTCGGTATTGAAACGGGTGATGAGGCAGGCACCGCTGATACCGTTTTTAAGACCTTCCCAGTATTCATGCAAATTTTTTCCAATGGGGGTAATCGCCCCCAGGCCTGTCACTACAACTCTTCTCATAAAAAGGTATTTTTGAATGCAAGATTATTTTGCATTCTCCTCAATATACTTAATGGCATCACCTACAGTGCTGATGCTTTCAGCCTGATCATCAGGTATTCCGATGTTGAATTCTTTTTCAAATTCCATGATTAATTCAACAGTGTCAAGAGAGTCAGCCCCAAGATCATTTGTAAAGCTGGCTTCAGGAGTGACCTCTGATTCGTCTACTCCAAGTTTATCAACTATAATCTCTTTTACTCTTGTAGCAATGTCAGACATAATGATAAATTTTAATTAATAATAATATTAGAACCCTGCAAAGAAATATATTTGTACTTTATTTTTCAAATAGTTTTGTGATTTTTTATTTTGAAATTAATTCAAGTCACTGAAAATAAGTATAATAGAACATTCCACCTGAAAATGCCGGCCTGAGCTGGAAAATATATAAATATCTCAAAATGAAGCATATAGCAATATTCGCATCCGGGTCAGGATCCAACGCCGAAAACATCGTCAGATACTTTTCGAACAAAATTACAGCTAAAGTAACACTTATTTTGTCAAATAAACGTGAAGCTTACGTATTAAAAAGAGCTGAAGCACTTAATGTGAAATCTGTTTTTTTCGAACGGGATGATTTATACCGGACAGGCAGGGTGCTCGACATCTTAAAGGAAAATCATATTGACTTCATTGTCCTTGCGGGCTTTCTGTGGCTTGTCCCGGATGATATACTGGAAGCCTACAGGGGAAGAATAGTGAATATTCATCCTGCTCTTCTGCCGTCTTACGGCGGTAAAGGGATGTACGGCGACAGGGTACACAGGAGCGTGATAAGGAACAGGGATAGTGAATCAGGAATTACAATTCATCATGTGAATGAATACTATGACCAGGGCGACATAATATTTCAGGCCCGTTGCAGGGTAGATCCGGAAGACACTCCTGAGTCACTCGCAGCCAAAGTTCATGCTCTTGAATATGAACATTATCCCAGGATAATTGAAGAACTGATTTCCGGAATGGCTGATAAGGAAAATTCAGAAAGTTTCGAGAAGGCCTAATACCACGGTTTTACTTTTTTCAAATCTTTCCATGTTTTCTTCATGGACGGGCTCGACAGGGGGTGCCTCAACCTTCAGCGGATCCACAGGTGATCCATTTCTGTAGAACCTGAAATCAAGATGCGGTCCTGTTGATAACCCGCTGCTTCCAACGTAACCTATAACATCTCCCTGTTTAACGTATACGCCAGGCGCTATTCCGGGAGCAAACCTGCTAAGATGAAGATATGCAGTTGAATAGACACTGTTATGCTGGATTCGCACCATTCTTCCTGACCCGTTTTCAGTTCCGGCACTGGTAACCCTTCCGTCCCCTATTGCCAGTACTGGTGTGCCTACCGGTGCAGCATAATCAACTCCGTAATGCGGCCTTACTATTCTGAGTATCGGGTGCATCCTTGAGGAAGAGAATCGTGAACTTATCCTTGAAAACTGTAAAGGGGCTTTAAGAAAAGCTTTTTTCAGACTGTTGCCATTTTCGTCATAAAAACTCTCGGTTCCGTCCTGGATAAACGGTATTGCATTAATGACATTTCCGGCCCATGTAAACTGTGCGCCAAATATCCTTCCTGCTCCGAGAGATTTCCCGTCAACTGACAATTCCTCATAAATAACCCTGAACCTGTCGCCTTTCTGAATCCCGAAAAAATCAACACTCCAGGCAAAAATCTCCGACAAAGCAATTGCCACCGAAGGATGCAGGGAATCTTTCATCATTGCTTCCCACATTGAAGTTTCAATAGTTCCGGAAGCGAATTTTATTTTTGATTTTATGGATTTTGTTAACGGGGTGATATTAAGGGAGTCGTTGAAACTGAAAATATAACTTGTAACCGGATCGTGTTCGTAGATCATATACCTGGCTTTTCCGTCAGAATCCCTGTCGCAGAAAAGGGTATAATTGTTTCCTGCCCTCATCTTCCTGATATCAAAAACTGACGCAGAATTCCTGGCAAGAAAGTCAATTTCCTCCATTGAGACTCCATGAGGCAGAAGGATTGACGAAAGCAGGCTGTTTTTTCTTATATGTCCCGTGATAAGGTCAAACGAATCAACCGGAATGCCATAGAGCAGGTTTTTCTCCTCTGATGCAGGCGGCGATGATTTATCGTCTGTATTTGCCAGCTGAAATATCTCCTGCTGTTTTTCCTTTTCAGGCGTTTTGCAGGAAAAGGCCAATAGTACGCATAAAATCGGGAAAAGGAATTTCAGCCGGCTTTGAATCATTGTTTATTTAATAACAAT
>JABUEV010000350.1 GCA_013314865.1 Bacteroidales bacterium
CGATATCAGGCATGCCCAATGGAGATGGGATCTCTCGGCAGCGGGTCATGGCAATTCATTTCACTCACCTGTTGAAACAGGAAGGATTATTGCGGCAGGGATTGCCACAGCACAGGAAGCCCGGGTAAAGCTGGCCAGACTGCTGGCTTCCCTGGGATACAACAACGAGGTCCCTTATCCCGATATAAGCAATAAAGAAAAAGCACAGGAGTTTATCGGACTCGATATGAAAAAATTCAACTCTGAAAAGAGACTCTTCCTCGAGACAGTCCTGCCTGAATGGCTGAAAACCGGAAAGGAGAGAGAAGCAAATTATGACAAGAATTAGCAGAAATGGCTGACAAGTTTTTACCGGATGGAATGGTTATCGTCAATTACCGAAAATGTCTTTTATGAGGTCGCTGTAATTCTTTTTCTTGCAGCAATTCTCGGTGCGTTGGGACAGCTTCTCAAACAGCCGCTGATTGTGATGTTCATTCTTCTAGGAATTATTGTCGGCCCTTCAGTGCTTGATGTCATAAGATCAAAGGATAACATCCACCTTCTTTCTGAAATAGGAATTTCGGTACTTCTGTTTATAGTCGGACTTAAGCTCGACATAAGAATAATCAGATCGGTTGGTAAAATTGCCCTTCTTACAGGCCTGGGGCAGGTGTTATTTACATCTTTTTTCGGATATCTTATAGGCCTGGCACTTGGTTTTTCTTCACTTCACAGCTTCTATATAGCAGTAGCCCTTACTTTTTCAAGCACCATCATAATTGTCAAGCTTCTGTCAGATAAGAAGGAGGTCGACTCACTGCACGGGCAAATAGCTATCGGTTTCCTGATAGTGCAGGATATTGTGGTGATACTTGTAATGATAATCCTTTCAGGGATGCGTCAGAATGAAGACGTGACACTTGCTCAGGATATCATCAGGAAATTTATGGCGGGCGGACTTCTTATGGCAGTAACGATTTTAGCCATGAAATGGGTGATTCCGAAAATTGAATACTTTCTTGCCAGATCACAGGAGATGTTGTCGCTTTTTGCAATAGGATGGGCTGTAACACTGGCCTCTGCAGGCGAACTTATGGGATTCAGTGCTGAGGTGGGAGCATTCCTTGCCGGGGTAAGCCTGGCATCATCAGGTTTCAAAGATACAGTAAGCGTGAGGCTTACAAGCCTCAGGGACTTCCTTCTGATTTTCTTCTTTGTAAACATGGGATCGGAACTTAATTTTTCTGCCATTGGCAACATGGTACTCCCAGCTGTAATCTTTTCTCTTTTTGTGCTGATCGGGAATCCTGTAATCGTAATGATTATAATGGGAGCTATGGGATACCGGAAAAGAACATCATTTTTAGCCGGCCTTACAGTTGCCCAGATCAGTGAATTTTCTCTGATTTTTGCCGGACTTGGACTGGCAGTCGGACATATTACAGATGAAATACTGGGTCTCATAACCCTTGTGGGTCTTATTACAATCGGCCTGTCAACCTATCTTATCCTCTATTCACATCAGATTTATGAAATCATTGCACCTTTTCTCTCGGTATTCCAGAAAAAAAATCCATATCAGGAATCATCTGAGATGGTGCCCGGGCAAAAACAATATGATATTATAATTATCGGATTAGGTAGGTTTGGACGATACCTGTCTGAAATGCTTGATAAGCACAAGGAAATAAAATATCTCGGGGTGGATTTTGATCCTTCTCTTGTGAAAAACTGGAAGGAGAAGGGCAAGGATATTATATATGGAGACATGGAAGACCCTGACCTGCTGGAACTCCTGCCTTTCAGGGATGTGAAATGCATAATAAGCACAATTCCCGATCTTGATCATTCAAGGCATCTTATCAGGACACTGAGAAAGGCGAAATACAAAGGAAGGATTTATCTGACAGCCTCGGGTGAGCAGGATTTTGAATTGCTAAACACATGCGGTGCTAACCAGGTGCTTATACCTCAGCAAATGGCTGCCGAAAATTTTTATAATTCCTACCTGAAGGAACTGGTTTCTGCCGGTGCCAGAAATAATAAATAACCACTCTGTCCGGGAATCCCGGTTCCTTAAAATTCAGGATAGAGGCTATTGACATTAAATTCGGATTTTCTTTCTGAACCTTTTAAACTTTGAAAAAATGACGAATTCGGAAAATCACATTTATGAAGGAACAGTAGATCAAGGACATACTTGCTGCGGTTGCAGACAGACTTTATCTTCCGGTGAAATGACCCGCCGGAAGTTTGTTCAGATGACCGGAACCGGTACTTTGGGTACTTTGGCAATGTCAGGACTTTCATGGGAGCTGTTGAAATCTGTGTCCGTTGATGAAAACGGTGCCCCAAAGCGTAAGCCTTTGGTGGTCAAACCAATATTTACTTATGAAATTCCTGTTCGCCGTGAAAAAACCAGCTGGAGAAGCTGGGGCGGAATCCAGACAGAAAGTGATGCCGGAGAGGAGATGAAACGCATCAGGTCTGAACTGGAAGCGCTAAAATCTTCAGCAGACTTTCCGGTGGAGTTCCTTCCTTTAGCCGGAATAAAAAGGAGAGAAGAGACAGAATCAATTGCTGATCTGAAATCAGCAGATCTAATTCTGATTTATGCCGCGGGTGGAAGCATGAATATCTTTTCAGAGCTTAATAAATCAGGCAGGAACATTATATTTTTCTGCAGGCATAAATCAGGTCCGGTTTACCTTTGGTATGAGATCATCAGTCCAAGATACCTGCGACAGCATACTGATCATCTTTCAGTAAACGACATTGACATGGAGGATGTCGTGATTGACAGTCAGGACGAGCTTCTATGGCGAATGAGGGCGCTTTGCGGCCTTAAAAATACGGTAAATTCAACCATACTGGCAGTGGGCGGCCCCGGGGCATGGTCACAACCTCTGGAAACCACAATGAAACGGGTTCAGGAAACATTTAAGCTAAACATTCAGGATATTTCATATGAAGAATTGGGAAAACTTATTAAAGAGGCAAAAAATGACAGGTCAGTAATAAGGGATGCAAAAGAAAATGCTGACAGGTATCTTCAGGACAAAAGTCTCACGCTGGAAACAAACCGTCAGTATGTCGAAAACTGTTTTGTACTGGAGGCTGTTTTCAGAAAACTGATGGATAATTTCAGTTGCAGGGCAATAACAATAAATGAATGCATGGGGACCATAATGCCACTGGCTGAAACAACCGCATGCCTAACTCTCAGCCTCCTGAATGATGCCGGTTATCTGGCTTTCTGTGAGTCAGATTTCGTGGTTGTACCGGCAGGAATACTAATGGCTAACATCTCAGGCAAGCCTTCATTTTTAAATGATCCCACCTATCCTCACGACAATATTATCACCCTTGCCC
The DNA here is from genome assembly GCA_013314865.1 of Bacteroidales bacterium. Classification (GTDB taxonomy): domain Bacteria; phylum Bacteroidota; class Bacteroidia; order Bacteroidales; family VadinHA17; genus LD21. The sequence goes on from JABUEV010000350.1 coordinate 3,355, forward strand.
ACTGCACAGCCCCGAGGAAAATGAACGGCAGTACAACTGAGCCTGCCAGGATACTAACACATTTTGAATCAGATTATGGAGCAGCTCCTAAGGTTGAAATGAAGAAGGGACAGGTTGTAACCAATATTATGCCTGATTTCGGATTCAAAAGAAATGTTGGACTGAAAGGAGAAATAATTGACAATCCCTTTATGGATATCTGCAGGTCGCAGATAGATATAAAGTTTGAATGCGACAGCAGGAAAGTTGCTGACCTGATGCCCGGGTTCCACTGGATTACAGTTTATGGAGATTATCTGAAAGAGGCAGGTTACGCACTTAAAAAGATTGGGATAGAGCTTGAAATAGCATGATGATATTTTTCTGCTGATAAAAATATAATGTGGATAGTCCTCTGTTTTTGCGGGG
>JABUEV010000351.1 GCA_013314865.1 Bacteroidales bacterium
ATGCTCGACAAACAATTCGAAAGCTATTCAGCATTCAGTGTTGCAACATTCGAGGATATGTTTGGAGAAGAAACAGCCTCAAGAAAGGAAAATAAATTGTACGTAAACACAACCTCAAGTTATGTTATCTGGAATGATAACAGCAGGTTTCGATTTGAAAGGTTGCCTGACCCGTTGCAGGTTTCACCAGCCAGAAAAATGGTGATAAAGGATCTTAACGATGATGCATATCTTGATGTTATCGTGTCGGGCAATGATTATAAATATGATATTTCCACAGGATATTATGATGCCAATAAGGGGCTGGTTATGATAAGCAGAGGGAAGGAACAAAAATTTGACATATTGCCGCCTTCAAGGAGCGGACTAATACTAAATAGTATGGTGGAGTCACTTTTAATGTTTGAGGGAGATACAACTTACATAGTTGCAGGAATTAACAGAGCAAAAGCAGTTTCATTCCGCCTTGTGAAGCCATGAAAAGACTACTCAACCAGTACGAGCTCCCCTTTGATGAATTTGAATTTTCTTACTTCCCGGCAGGAAGGACAGTGAAACAAGGGCGAGTTTCGTGAATGCGTGGGAACCTCAGCTGTAATAATCCTGTCCTTGAGATCCAGAATCCTCATGTCCGACTCTATTGAAGTATTAAATTCATACCCTTTTCCTGTACTGAAAATAAAAATCTGTTCGCTGACAATCTGAAACTGACCCTGATACCTGTCGACCGTTACAATTGCATCAGGTTCATTGTCTTCATTTATCTGACCAACATACACTTTCCCCGGATCAATTATAAATTTTTTCTGGTCATCAGCAAAAATAATAACACCTTCACGTTCACTCCTGTTCATACCCTCTCTGAGCTGTTTTATTGCGTATTCTTCGGCAATGTATATTGCCTTTTTAATTATTTTCTTCACTTTAATTGGAGAAATTCCTTCTTTTCCAGTGTTACAGGAAGCGACTGAAAATAGAGTAAATATTAAAAATAGTATGCTTTTATTCATCGATTCTGTATTATGTTGTAAAAATAGAATATTAAGTTATCTGTAGAAAAAGTTTAACTTTAATGTTCTTTAAAAGTGACCTCTGGCAGTACAATATCAATAAAAGCATGTGTAAGAAGTTTTTCGTAGTTAATGTCAGGAGAAAAAACAAAATAATTAATTGGAATGGGAATCCGATCATAACCCACTCAAAGCCTCAACGCCAGATAGATTTAAGCAATAAACTACTTGTCCGGAACAGATAACCTGGCAATCAGAACATATTTCAGGCAGAATTCCGGTTAAGAGGTCTGTTTTTATATTTGATTAGATATTATTTACTATACAGGGACAAGATAATAAAATACAATCCTAATTTTGTAAGGTACATAGGGAATTAAATTTTAAGGAATGCGGCATTTAAAATCAGCACGATTTATTGTTTTGATCATAAGTATTTTGCTTTCATCCGCCTGTGCCAGGCCTCCAAGAGGGGCAATTCATAAGACTGATCGAGAACCTTTAATTGAACCTGATTACACTGACATTACCATTCCCTGTAATATTGCCCCTATGAATTTTGCAATTAATGAAAATGGAAGCAGATACAGGGTGTTAGTTTCAGGAAAGAGCGGACAGGAAATTAATATAAGCTCATCAAACGGCATAATCCGCTTCAGCAAACGGCAGTGGAAAAGAATCCTGTCTGATAACACCGGAGACACTTTATTTTTCAGAGTGACTCTCTCTGATAAAAGTTACGGACATCAGGAATTCAGACCGTTTTACATGTATGTATCAGCCGACCAGGTTGATCCTTATATAGCTTACAGACTAATTCACCCCGGGTATTACAGCTGGTCGGCGATGAAGATTGAACAGCGTTCAATCACAGATTTCCGCAAAAAAACAATACTGGAAAACCAACTGCTTGACATGAACTGCATTAACTGCCATTCTTTCAATAATTATAACCCCGACAGATTTATGGTTCATGTCAGGGGATCGAACGGAGGAACTTATATCATTTATAACGGCAAAATTGAAAGGAGGGATCCAAAGATTGAAACTATGCCAGGAAGCGCCACCTATCCTTCGTGGCATCCGGAAGGAAAATTCATTGCATTTTCTTCCAACCAGGTCAGACAGGCTTTTTATGCACATCAATCAAGAAGCATTGAAGTTTTTGATCTGATTTCCACACTTATTGTTTATAATACTGAAAGCAATGAGATTATAAATATTTCGGAGCCAGACACAACACGCTATCTATATTCATTTCCGTCATGGTCGCCTGAAGGAAAATACCTTTACTTCTGCAGGGCCAGACAGACAGGATCAAACGGTGGAGTGAGCATGGAAGATATAATGAACACTCACTATGACCTGCTTAGAATACCATTTGATGCTGAGACAGGGTTTTACGGGGAAACGGAAATGATATTCAATGCATCGGAGAAAGGAAAAAGTGTTTCATTTCCCCGGGTTTCACCAGATGGAAAATATCTTGTGCTGACTGTTCATGATTATGGCACTTTCCCGATTTGGCACAAGGAAGCAGATTTATATCTGATTGATCTTGAGAATTTCCAGGGTAAACTGATGGATCTGAACAGCAATGATTCAGAAAGTTATCATACATGGTCATCAAATGGCAAATGGCTGATATTCAGCAGTAAACGTCTTGATGGAAGAAGCACACGGCCTTTCCTGGCACATTTTGACTCATGGAACCGTTCAGGCAAGCCTTTTGTTCTTCCTCAGCGAAATCCCTTGAGATACAGGACAATGCTTCGATCATTTAATATTCCTGAGTTTGTCTCGGGTCAGGTTAAAGTATCGCCGAAAGACTTTGTGAAAGCCTCCAGGAGCAAACCAGTCTCTGCAAAACCCGGAAACCTGACGGATTCAATACCGGGATGGGATCCGGCCAGGCTTAATGTTAAAAGAAATCCGGGAGAGAAACCGATTCATGAATAGAGAAGCATGTACTCACCCCCCGGAAAAGAAGAGTGAGAGCGGGAGCGGGTGCGAGATGATGACATAAAGTAAGAACACTGTAAAGATAGACTCCTCCCCTTATTGTTTAAGGGGAGGAAGGTGGGGTTAAGAGTAAAACAAGGCTACGTCCTTGAATAGGTTGACAAAATTGTCAGGTCAATTAGAATTATTCAATCTGAAGATCAATCTTTAATAGTTATATGGCAAAAAAATCAGTCTTAGGAATAAAAATAAACGTCCGGTACTTTATTTCAGCGTTTTTTCTGACTGCGTTCGTGTATTTCTTCTGGTTCGGAGATTATGTGCTCTTTTTCCAGGAACAGCAGTCGCTTCTGGTATATGACTGGGAACATTTGCGTGAATATTTCATACAACCGGGCGGACTACTTGAATTTGCCGGAAGGTTCCTTACACAGTTTTATGTCAGCAGACTCGCAGGGGCTCTCATTCTCTCAGTAATACTTACAATCCCGGCACTCATTCTGTGGAAAACAGTCAATAAGACTGTGCCTGACGCAAAATGCCCTGCCTTCTTTTTTATTATTCCTTCAGCCCTGATGATGCTGATGCAGACACATTATTACCATACAATGACATTCAATCTCGGATTTGTTATTGTATTGATTCTTCTTTTACTCGCTTTATCAATTAGTGAGAAATTCATATTGTTTCTTGTTCCTCTCATTTTTCCCTTTTTGTATTACATCTCTGGGGCATACATGCTCGTTTTTTCATTGTTGTATATTGTCTGGATCCTGATTCATCAGAGAG
>JABUEV010000352.1 GCA_013314865.1 Bacteroidales bacterium
TTTTGACGGGAAGTGTCTCTCATCGCCGGGAGATGCAATAATACTTGCAGCCAGTAATTCAACTTCCTGGGGAATGAATGACGGGAATGTGTATCTGGAAGCAATAGACAGCGATATTGACAGGAATTCATTTTCCCACACAAGAGTTTACAGCATAGGCGCAGGTAGTACAACATTACGTGCAGTAGGGCAAAACTGGGTAGAGACCGATGGTGATGGAATTGCATCAGTATATGGAAGCCTGACTGTTGTATTTTTCCCTGATTAGGTATTAGCTATTGACAAATATTCAGATTTTATCACAGCCAGGAACGATTACCTGGCTGTGATTGTAACCGAAGCCTCCTTCAGACCTTCTAATGTTTCTCTATCCTGTATCCTGCCGCATTAATAATTCTGTGTTAAACTCAGAAATAATTTTTTGAAGAGGATTGGAAAAATTTTATCGGGTGGTTTAATTTCGTCATTTTTCCTGCAGTTGTGAAAAACCGAGGATATTATTACTGCGGGAATAAGGATTTGCATCGTCCAGTGGACCCGGTGCCTGTGAATTTCAGGGAGCAGTGACATAAGCAGGATCCTGTTGTATAATGCCTTTTTGTTCTTCTGTAGCAGAAGAAGGTAGTGGCCAGTAATCATGCTTTTCAGGATTATATTTTACTCCTGACAGGAATATCCTGAACCGCGAGTCTCTTACGATATAGTCATTAAGCACCTCATCATCAATCTCCCAGCGTCGCAGGTCGAAAAACCGGTGGCCTTCAGTTGCAAATTCTAGTCTGATTTCCATTCTTACAGCCTTTCTAGCTTCCTCTTTGGATGCAAAAGCCGGATGACCTTCAGGCCAGGGTTCGATTTTATAGTTTGCTGCCGGTTTGGTCCAGTCAACTGCCGGATCCTTTCCAAGGTTTGAATAGCTGGTGCAAAGCCCCATAACCGGAGTACTGTTTTTAGCCCTTTCTCTAACCCTGTTAACCAGTGATCTGGCAAGTTCTAATTCTCCCTCCTCAACCGCGATCTCGGCTCTCCAGAGCAATATATTGGCCAGACGGTACATTCTGTAGTTTTTGCCATTATAAAATCCTGTACCATAGTTGTTTAAACTTTGTTCTGACTTTAGGTGCATGTATTTTTTGGTCATATAAGGACCTCCATAATACATCTCCCTTATCCAGTCGCTTCCCGGGTTAATTCCCCAGCCAAGAAAATCAATGCCGCGGCGTGATATCGTCCAGTCGACCCTGGGATCAAGGAGGTGATCAGTAGGTATAAATGAATCTGAGCTTGCTAATCCCATATCATTAGCCAGAGGATCCCGATTTTCGATATCCAGTACAGGGAGTCCGTCAGGTGTCACCTGGAATGCCTCAAAGAGACATTGTGAAGGCTGAAACATTCCCCATCCGCCACAGCTTGCCGGACCTTTCTGATAAAAAGCAGCTCCTGCAGGAGCCACTGAGGAATATGCAGTAGAGGTCGTTGCCGCCTGGATTTCGAAAATCGATTCCTTATTGTTTTCATGGGTCATGTCGTAGTTATGCCAGAATTCAGGAGCCAGGTCGTACTGTCCGCAATTGATTATGGCATCAAGAAGTTGTTTAGCCTCCGGAAATTCCTTTTGGAACATGTGTGCATGAGCCTTGACTGCCATTGCGGCATACCTTGTAACCCGGCCGGGTTCTCCTGAAGGAGGTGTCTCCGGCAGGTTGTCTATTGCGAACTGAAGGTCTTCCTCAATTGCGTTCCATGCCGGATCTGTATTAGGTACTTTCTCAGGCGGCAGAGGATAGAGTTCGGCTTTTGTCTTAATATAAGGTATGTTCTCAAAGACTTTGTTTGCCTGAAAATGAAACCATGCCCTCAGAAACTTTGCTTCACCTTCTATCTGAAGAGCTCTGCCCCTCGAAATCGGATTGTTCCCCTCCTGGTTTAATGCCAGAAACTCAAGGGTGTTGTTTGCTCTCTGGACACCGTTATAACATTCCTGCCATCTCTGGAGCACATAAGGGTGTGAAGGATTGGCCTCATATCTCTCAAGAGGCGGATAGGTTGACCAGGCACCATAATAGCAGTCATCAGACGGAATACTGCCATACATCCAGTCAGTACCCAGAGCCCCTCCGAATAAATACCTTCCCCTCAGATACGAATAAGCCCCGATTAGTATTGATTCAACACCTTCAGGAGATGTCATCAATGAACCTGCCGCTACTCCCGGAGGTTCTTTGATAAGAAATTCCTCACTGCAGGAAAACGAAACCGGAAGGTAAAAGATTGAAATAAAAAATATAACCGGTTTCAATAATTTTTTCATTTTAAAGGCTTTTAAAAGGCACATCAGACTCCAGTCACAAATTTAATGAACCTTTTATTGAAATGCCAGCCATAATAGATTTATTTATTATTTTGTGTTCAAAGAATTTCAATGGAACACAAACCTGTAGGAAAGACCGGAATAAGCCTCCCTCCGGTCATTTTCGGAACCAGTTCACTGGGCAACCTTTACACTGCCCTGAATGATAAAACCAAAACAGCTATTGTCAGGGAATGTCTTCAGTATGTCCCAAGACCCGTTGTTTTTGATACCGCAGGGAAATATGGTGCCGGGATGGCTCTCGAAAAACTTGGCGAGATTCTTGGAAACCTGAGAGTTCCGCCGGAGGATGTTATTATAAGTAATAAGCTTGGCTGGCTTCGCACACCATTAACCGGACCTGAACCTGAATTTGAAAAAGGCGTCTGGATCGGCATAAATCATGATGCAAGGCAGGACATAAGCTACGATGGAATACTGGAATGCATGGAGCAGGGTAACAAACTTCTCGGGGGATTGTACAAACCCCTGATTGTATCGGTTCATGACCCGGATGAATACCTTAACAAGACTGTAAGCACAAAAGAGTTTGATAAGCACTTCCGTGATATAATTGATGCTTATAGGGCTCTGATGATGTTAAAATCGGAAGGAGTGGCAAAAGCAGTCGGAGTGGGTGCGAAAGACTGGAAAACAATCAGGTTGATTGCAAATGAAGTTGATCTCGACTGGGTAATGATAGCCAACAGCATGACTATTTACAGTCACCCGAAGGATCTTCTGGAGTTTATGGCATTGCTTCACAAAAAAGGCGTGGCAATAATAAACTCTGCTGTCTTTCATTCAGGCTTCCTCACTGGCGGGAGCTTTTTTGACTATGTTCCAATAAAACCGGATACACCTGAAAACAAAGCGAAATTCAAATGGAGGGAAACCTTCTTCGAAATATGCAAAAAGCACAATATTGATCCGGCTGATGCTTGTGTGCAGTTTGCCCTTACTCCTCCCGGTGTAATAAGTATTTCACTTAATACTTCAAAACCAGAGCGGGTAAGGACCAATGTGGAGTCAGTCGAGTGTAAAATCCCTTCAGAGTTCTGGAAAGATATGATTAAAAAATGTCTGATCAGTAATGATTATCCTTACCTTTAACGCTGAAAATTTTTAAAACAGGTTTTAGATGAAAAAAATGAATGCTGCGGTTCTGACCGCCTACGGGAAAATAGAATGGAAAAGCGTGGATATACCAGTTATTTCAGGCAATGAGGTGTTAGTAAAAGTAGGTTATGCCTGCATTTGCGGCAGTGACCAGCATGTGTTCCTCGGTGAGTTTCATCCACGAACCACATTACCCCTGATACAGGGACATGAGTTTGCCGGAACAGTTGTTGAAACCGGTCCGGATGTCAAAAACCACAAACCGGGCGACAGGGCTGCAATTG
>JABUEV010000353.1 GCA_013314865.1 Bacteroidales bacterium
ATGCTTCGCCAACCCTTATTGTAGGCCATACATTTCCGTCAGAAAAAACTGTATGCAGATGAAAGTCACATTTAAGTGTGACATATCCCGGCAAATCAGGCAGATTGACTGTTTTTCTTTGAGCAGTTGCTGTGCTTACAATTCCTGCCAAAAGCAGAACAAACAAAACAATTTTTTTCATAGGTCTCATTTTTAATGATTTATAAGCTTATTTAATTTCTTGTTCCTTCAAACCTTTCAACCCTTAAACCCTTCAACCTTTCAACCCTTCAACCCTTCAACCCTTCAACCCTTCAACCCTTCAACCCTTCAACCCTTCAACCCTTCACAATTCTTCATAAAAATAGGCGATTTTTTTATCGAAATCATCCCATGTATAAATCTTTTTTCCTTTATTGGTAAAATAGAAATTCAGCATGGCAAAGTCTCCGGCGCACATAGTTGCATGCATGAAAAGGAATAATGAGAAACTCCATTTCCATAAACCGGGCAATGTAAGAACCAGGTAAATCAGAACGACACTTACAATAAGAAACGGAAAGAGTGCCACAAGCCGGAACTGTTTTTCTGTGGAGACGTACCTGTGAGCGGTAACGTAAAACATGTACTGTCTGAGATCCATCCCCACTCTGATTCTTTTTGCTCCTGTCAGAAAATAGGGAATAATATGAAGGAACTCATGAACAGGAATTGCCAGAATAGGATATACAACAAGCCCGAGTATTGAGTGAAAGAAAATATTTTTCCAGGGAAAGTATCCGCTGATATTTATTCTGACAATAAGTGCAATGCCAAGAAAGAATATGCACGAGGCCCAGAATGATATTATTAATGCCGATTTTTTTCTTAAATATTCTAAAACAAAAATCACCAGTTCGTCGTACGGTATAGAGCGTATTTGCCTGTATCTTGTCTGATCTTCAAGATCTTCAACCTGGATGGCCATAAAATCATTTTGTCCAAATTTAACTTTTTCCGGTTTTACCTCAAAGTAAAATGATTACAAAAACCCTCCGACATGTTCCTGCCGGTTAACAGTTGGTGGTTACAACAGATCCGTTTTAATACTCACAGATACAATTTTAAACCTTAATCATTGTTTTAAGATATGGCCCATTATTTGATACCTTTGTAAAAAACCACAGGATGCGAAAGGCAGTCTCACTAATGTTCCTGCTGACTGTGCTGACCGGCCTTTATGGTCAGGAAGATACGCTTTTACTGCGTGAAGAAAGCAGTATTAAGAAGCTCACAGACAGTCTGAGGAATGTTCATATTCTCCAGCTGAGGGAAAGAAACGGGGAGACTCTGCCTGAAGTCGAAATTAAGGATGTCTACATAATCGGCAGTCGTAAAGGATCAAAGAAAATGACTTTTCGAGGCTATGAAAGACTTATATATAATCTGAAGAAGGTTTATCCATATGCACTGATAGTCAGATCTAGGCTCGGCCAGGTTAATTATGAACTGTCAAATATACAGGATGAGAAAGCAAGAAAAGAATACCTGAAAGAGGTTGAGAAGGATGTTTTCAAGGAATATGAGGATGATGTAAGGGACATGACCATAACACAGGGGAAACTCCTTATAAAACTCATTTATCGTGAAACACTGAACACATCATACGATCTGATAAGGCAATACAGGGGCAACTTTTCGGCTTCCTTCTGGCAGTTTGTGGCAAAGCTTTTTGGCACTGACCTCAAGGCAGCATACGATCCACTAGGCGAAGATGCACTTATGGAGATGATAATCCAGGAAATAGAGGCCGGAAGATTGTAATTTCATTCCTGACATTATATGAAAAGAATATTTATTGCTGTCAGCATTGATCCTTCAAATGAGCTCTTAGCCCTAATGAGTGAGCTGAAATCTGTGCTTTCAAAAGACAGAATAAAATGGGTTGATCATGGAATTATGCATCTCACACTGTCATTCCTGGGAGATACTGAAGAAAAAAGGATTCCGGAGCTCTCAGCAATTTTAAAGGATTGTTGTGCCGGATCAGGAAGTTTTTATTTTAAGATTAAAGGGATGGGGGTTTTCAGAAACCTGAGAGATTTGAGGGTTATATGGGCAGGGATTAGTGATGACGGAAATCTTGAAAGATTGTACAACAAGATCAGAGAAGGACTTAACGAGAAAGGCTTTCCCACAGAGGAGAGACCTTTTAGTCCGCACCTTACACTGGGTCGCGTAAAATCAGTCGGTAACACAAACAGTGTCAAAGCACTTATTGAAAAATACAGGGAAAAAGAGTTTCAGTCTGTGCAGGTGACAGAAATTATTCTTTATGAAAGTATTCTTATGCAGACAGGGCCTGTTTATAAGCCTTTAAGCAGGTTCAGCCTTCAATGATATAGTTTTACCGAAAAGCATTTTTTTTATTTTTACTGAAAATTTAGTCCCGGTTATCCGTGTGCGACATTCAGTAAGAAATAAATGGCAGATTCATTTGAAGCAAAAGGCAAAAGGAAAAAGCTGGTAGTTGAATTAAGGAGCAAAGGAATCACCGACGAGGAGGTTCTCAGGGCCATCAACAGGGTTCCCAGGCATGAATTCATGGATCCGGCTTTTCTTAACCATGCATATACCGACAAAGCTTTTCCAATATCATCAGGTCAGACAATATCCCAGCCATACACTGTTGCTGTTCAGACCTCATTGCTGAAGGTTAAAAAAAGGGACAAAATACTGGAAGTGGGTACGGGATCAGGTTACCAGGCAGCAATACTGGCAGAAATGGGAGCAAAGGTGTATACAATTGAACGATGCAGGGAATTATATCTGAAGGCTCAAAAGACTCTTGCGATACTTGGATATTCTGCAGAATTTTTCTACGGCGACGGTTACGAAGGGAAACCGCAGTACGGGCCTTTCGATGGAATTATTATTACAGCTGCTGTTGCTGAAGTGCCCGAAAAGCTTCTGCAACAGCTTAAAACAGGAGGAAGGCTCGTCGTTCCGCTGGGCGACATGTCGTCACAGGTAATGACCCTGGTTGTAAAAAAAGAAGATGGCCAGTATGAATATTCTTATCATGGCACCTTTGCTTTCGTTCCGATGTTAAAAGGAACTGCTAAATAAACTATCTGAAATGGAGATATACTGTCAGGTTTTTTCGCCTATCGAAGTAAATACATACATACTTGCAGATCCGTCAGGTGTTTGCGCAATTATAGATTGCGGATGCTATGACATGGCAGAATTCAGCAGGCTCAGAAAGCTGATCGATGACAGAAAGCTGAAACCGGTTCTTCTGCTTAACACTCACTGTCATCTCGATCATATTTTTGGAAACCGGTTCATTCAAGAGAAATACTCAATAAGCCCGTTCTGTCACAAAGATGATGAGTTTAACAGAAAACACGCGGTCAGCATGGCCTCCATGTTCGGGCTGAAGATGGATGAGCCGCCTGAACCTGCAGGCTGGCTCAGCGACGGGCAGAAGGTATCGTTTGGCTCCAGCGAGCTTGAAGTTCTTCATGTTCCCGGCCATTCGGAAGGAAGTATAGCTTTTTATTCAGGGAGAGACGGAGTTGTTTTTACCGGCGATGCCCTGTTTGCTGGAAGTATTGGCCGTACCGATCTGCATGGCGGTGATTACAAAACACTTATTACTTCCATAAGCACAAAATTGTTCACTTTGCCTCATGAAACTTTGGTCTATCCAGGTCACGGAGAAAAAACCACCATTGGAACAGAAATACGTTCAAATCCTTATTTTAAAACATACTGA
>JABUEV010000354.1 GCA_013314865.1 Bacteroidales bacterium
ACTTATCCTATGATGACTATGGGATTGACCGGAATGGCATCATGGAAAGGCTTTGACCTTAACCTGTTCTTCCAGGGAGCCGGTATGACATCGTTCAATATTCTTACATTCCAGACATACCCGTTCTACAACAACAACAGTAACTGCGACTATGAGTATTATGAAAACAGGTGGACTCCCGATAACCAGGATGCCATTTATCCAAGGGCAACACCAAACCCGGTTGCCAATAATACCCAGTCGGCTGATTTCTGGATGAGGAATACCTCTTACCTGAGGCTGAAAAATGCTTCATTTGGATATACCATCCCGGCAAGGATTATGCAGACTCTGAAAATGAAGAGTATAAGAGTGTACGTCGCAAGCACTAACCTGTTTACGATTAGCAATCTTAACTTCATGGATCCTGAAATGGGTTACACCCAGCGCGATGTTGCATATCCGAACATGAAGTCATTTACCTTTGGTGCTAACGTTACCTTCTAACTCTCTAATTTTAAAAATTCAACACTATGATAAAATTTAAAATAATCAGAAACATTGCGTTTGCAGGATTATTACTTTTCGGTTTTGTATCCTGTGATCAGGAAAACTTCCTTGAGACAACCAACAAGGCAAACCTGACTGACGCTACAATGTGGGCTTCCGAAGGCAACGCTGATATTTATCTTAATGACTGCTACAGTGAGTTGGTGCCTAAAGGAAATCAGCCTGACAACCTTGATAATTTCACTTCAGATAATGATGCTGGCTTCTATTATACATCATACAACTGGAAGAAAGGTATAGTTGTTGCCTCATCAAATAACTACAGTGTCTGGGGTCAGCAATCAGGACCTGCATGGTGTGCCAACTGGCCCGGTACCTATACCAAAATCAGAAAAATAAACACTTTCCTCAAGAAGATTGAAGAAAACAAAGCAAATTTTTCCGAAGCATGGTATAACAAAAGGCGTGATGAGGCAAGGTTCCTGAGAGCCTATTTCTACAGTGAGCTGTTCTTCCGCGTGGGCGGACTGTCAATTATCACAGAACCGCAGGACCGCAATACAATGACTGAAGAAGAAATGTATGTTCCAAGGAGTACATTTGAAGAAACATTCAATTTTCTTGTAAGTGAGCTTACCAGCATTGTAAATAACGAATACCTTCCGGTTAAATACAACACTGGTAATGCCGATGCAGGCAGAGCAACTCTTGGAGCAGCTCTTGCACTTAAAGGCTGGATTCAGCTTTTCGCAGCAAGCCCTGCATATAATTCAGCTGATCCTGCAGTACCAAATACCGGCGACAGCAAGGACCTCCAGAGCTTTGCAACCCCAAGCCAGCAGAGATGGGCCGATGCAGCTGCCACCAACAGGCAGTTCATCGAAACATACGGACATAAGGGTTCAGGTACTTACAAACTGTTCTCACCTATGACCAAATTCTGGCATGAAGCAAATGAATATAACTCCGAGGTTATCTGGGACCGTCAGCATGTTGCCACAACAATGGCTCAGACATTTGACACCTACGGCGGTCCGGTCTGGATTCACGGAACCTACTATACATGGGGCAACTATTGTCCTACCCAGGAAATGGTTGACACATATCAGATGGCTAACGGTAAGGATATTACCGACCCGACATCAGGATACAACCCCCAGAACCCATACGTGGGACGTGAAAAAAGATTCTATGACTTCATCGTGTATGACGGAGCCGTATACAAACAGGATTGGATGACTGAACCTGATATCATCTACACCCGTATTGACAAGGTGAATCCTTCAAGAAATGAGATTGACTTTGGAGGTGATGATGTCGGCAACACAGCTTACTACTTCAAGAAAAGACTTGACAATGCCCACCCGAGAGGCGGTAACCTTGATGGCCGGAATTATATCTACTACCGTTATGCAGAAGTCCTGCTAAACTATGCTGAAGCTCAGAATGAGGCTGTTGGACCTGATGCATCTGTTTATGAAGCCATTAATGCAATCCGCACCCGTCCGGGCACAGACCTGCCTGAACTCGAACCGGGACTGACCCAGGAACAGATGCGTGCTGCCATAAAACGCGAAAGAAGAATTGAACTTGTTTATGAAGGTCACAGACTCTATGACCTGTGGCGCTGGAAAGATGCAATGTATGAGATGAACCTTGACCTGCACGGTATGAAGATTTATAACTCAGTACCTGCAGATAACAGTGGTGTGTGGATTTATGAACCTGTTTCACTTAACCACCCGCATGTGTTCACCCAGAAAATGTACTTCAATCCGATTCCTCAGGCAGTTATCGACCGCAACCCCAAACTCAAACAAAACTGGGGTTATTAGGAGACTAATGCATTTAAAACAAGAGAGGCCGTTTTTCAGACGGCCTCTCTTATTTTTATTAACCCTGCGCTATTTATTGCCTGTTCGCTCATCAAATTCGCAAACTACCCTGAAGCCCACATTAAAGCAATCTGAATACCACCATATACTCTTTGGCATTTGCGGGTCAGTCTTCAGCCAGGCTTCTGTCCTTGTGTAATCCCTTGCGGCGCACCTTAGCGCACCTGCGGTGCTCATGAATGATCCTCCCCTTACAACATGCTCTTCTCCGCTTTCAGGACCAGCAGGATCTTTAACAATTTCACCGGGATACTGTGAATAAGCATCCGGCTGATACCAGTCAGCACAGAATTCAGCAACATTGCCAAGCATGTTCTTTAATCCGAAAGGGTTTGGCTTTACAAAATCAGGAGTTTGTGTCTTTGAAGGGCTGTTTTCCTTATAAACGACATAAGAATTAATGACAGTAGTATCGTTTTTTGAAATTTTTGCCTTCAGTCCTGTCTTTTCAAATTTTCTCGGATCACCGGGGAAGAAATAGGGTCCTGTTGTCCCTGCACGGCAGGCATACTCCCATTCAGCCTCAGTGGGAAGGCGATAGGTTTTGCCTGTGACTTGTGAAAGCCATTTACAGTAGGTCTCTGCTGCATGATATGAGAAAGATATTGCAGGCCGCTGTCCCAGCCCCCAGCCCTGGTCAGGCTGTCCGTAAGGCGGTGTGGCTCCTGAAATCGCATCAGTCTCAATTGACGCCATTCCGCTTCTCAGTCCTTCAGTATCGGTTGAACGACCTTCAGCAGATGTCTGGGCATAAAAGGTCAGGTATTCATCCCAGGTTATTTCAACTTCCCCCATAAAGAAAGGACTTATTTCAACTGTTCTTACGGGTCCCTCGTCAGGCTTTCTGAAAGGTTCATCCTCCGGACTTCCCATCTTAAAGGTGCCCCCTGGTATTGCAACCATGTTGAATGCAGTCGCTGAACGCGGAATTTTTTCGGTGAATGACTTGAATTCAGTAACAGGGGTTGGTTCTGTGAATATCTCCTTCGGAGCTGATGAAACCTTTCCAAATGTCGAATTGCTTCCGTGTGTGTAGCCTTCAATGTAATGCCCGGCATTAAGATGACAGTTTATGCAGTGCAGATCCGGGGTCTTCTTCTGCTGATTATAATAAAGGTGTGCATCTTCGCCATCTTTTGTCAAAGTAGGCGGGAAAAGATTCTCATGACATTTTATGCAGCTGCTCTCATAAGTGTGCTTGCGTGCATATTCCAGCTGTCCTTTCGATTCCCAGTCGAATGAGGCTGAATCCTTGAAAAGATAGCCCCACAGGTCGCGTGTCCCCGTCTTTGCCTTTTCCCACAGATATCCCTGTCCTTTCGGGGGAAGATGGCATTCCGAGCATCCAACCCT
>JABUEV010000355.1 GCA_013314865.1 Bacteroidales bacterium
CCGATTGCCCCGGCACACATGCCGCATGGCTCAATTGTTACATAAACTGTACAACCCTTCAGGTATTTTCCGCCCAGGTAACCGGTTGCCGCAGTGATAGCCTGCATTTCAGCGTGAGCTGTGGGATCCCTGAGTGTCTCAACAAGGTTATGTGCCCTGGCTATGACCATGTCATTGCAAACGATCACGGCCCCGACCGGTACTTCCTGCTTTTCAAACGCCTTCTGCGCTTCAGCCAGCGCCATCTTCATGTATTTCTCATCCTTGTTTTCAGTCATCCGTCTTCTTTGTAATATTTAAAAATAACAAATTCTGATTTAATATGAAATAATGATAGTTCAGGAAAGACAGCAAGCTCATATCAAAAACTGAATAACACCGAGGTTTTTACAGAGTTGCACGGTCAGAATAATCTGTATCTGACTTTTTTGGCAAATTCATTGGAGTCGGGTGTGATTGCCCGGTGAAATAAATAGATCAATTTTCTTACTTTTGCTGAAATTTAATTTTAAAAATATGTACAGGACACATACTTGCGGTGAGCTGACGATCGGGGATGCAGGGAAAGAGGTAATTTTGTCGGGATGGCTGCAGAGGTCAAGGGATCTTGGCGGCATGACTTTCATTGATCTTCGCGACCGTTACGGCATAACCCAGCTTGTTTTTAACATGGACACCAATTCTGAGCTTTGTGAAAAGGCAAGGAAGCTCGGAAGGGAGTATGTCATTCAGGCCTGGGGGAAGGTAAGGGAAAGAAGCAACAAAAATCCAAGGATTCCAACCGGAGAAATAGAGATAGAGGTTGAACGTCTTGAGGTATTAAACCGGAGCGAAGTGCCTCCCTTCACAATTGAAGACAACACCGATGGAGGGGAGGAGCTCAGAATGAAGTACAGGTATCTTGATCTTCGAAGGAACATTGTCAAAAGCAATCTTATTCTCCGTCACAAAGTTGCCCGTGAAGTGCGTAAATATCTTGATTCTGAAGGATTTGTTGAAATTGAGACGCCTTTCCTGATAAAGTCAACTCCTGAGGGAGCGCGCGACTTTGTAGTCCCCAGCAGGATGCAGCCCGGAACTTTTTATGCCCTTCCACAATCACCTCAGACACTTAAGCAACTGCTAATGGTAGCAGGGTTTGACAGGTATTTCCAGATCGTAAAATGCTTCAGGGATGAAGATCTGCGGGCCGACCGTCAGCCGGAATTCACCCAGATAGACTGTGAAATGTCGTTTGTTGAAAGAGATGATGTTCTGGAAACATTTGAAGGACTTGCAAAATATCTTTTCAGGGAAATAAAAGGCATTAAATTCACTGAGACTTTTAAACGGATGCCATACAGTGAGGCAATGGAACGGTATGGCACTGACAAGCCTGACCTGCGTTTTGAGATGAGAATAACCGAACTGACAGATCTGGTAAAAGGGCGCGGATTCCAGGCTTTCGACAGTGCCGGCTATGTTGGTGCAATATGTGCTAAAGGATGTTCCGATTATTCAAGGAAACAGCTTGATGAGCTCACAGAATTTGTAAAAAAGCCTCAGATAGGAGCCAGGGGGCTGGTATATGTAAAATATGGAAGTGATGGATTAAAATCTTCTGTGGATAAATTTTATTCAGGGGGAGATCTTGAAAAATGGGTAAAGATTACAGGGGCGGAACAGGGGGACCTTATTCTTATTCTGGCCGGAGAAAAAAACAAAACTCTGTATGCGTTGTCAGAGTTGAGACTTGAGATGGCCAACCGGCTTGGACTAAGAAAAAAAGATGTTTTTGTTCCGTTATGGGTGGTGGATTTCCCTCTTCTGGAATGGGATGAAGAAGAAGGGAGGTTTTTTGCAATGCACCATCCTTTCACTTCACCAAAACCGGAAGATATTTCACTGCTGGAAACTGATCCTGCGAAAGTCAGGGCAAATGCTTACGACCTTGTGATAAACGGCACTGAGATAGGAGGAGGATCAATTAGAATTCATGATACTTCGATACAGAAGCTCATGTTTAAGGTATTAGGGTTCAGTGAAGAAGAGGCTGAAAGGCAGTTTGGATTCCTGTTGGGCGCATTCAGGTACGGTGCTCCTCCGCACGGTGGAATAGCCTTCGGATTCGACAGATGGGTGGCACTATTTGGCGGTCAGGATTCCATCAGGGATTTTATTGCTTTCCCGAAAAACAATTCAGGCCGGGACCTGATGCTTGACACTCCCTCTGAAATATCGGAAAAACAGCTTAAGGAACTTAAGCTCAAAATAAACCTGGAAGACTGATTTCAGAGCTTCAGCGGTTGGCTCCAAACAGAGTTATAAGAATTACGCCATTAGCGCCACGCGATCCATATATTGAAGCTGCAGAACCCTTAAGGACTTCTACCGACCTCACCATTGACGGCTGAATATTATCAACTGAACTGACTACCACTCCGTCGACTACAAAAAGAGGCTCGGTACTGAGTGTCAGTGATGATGCCCCCTGTATTTTAATACTTCTTCCTATGACCTGCACCCCGGGCACTTCACCCTTAAGCATGTCGTAAATATTGGTATATGAAGCATATCTCGGATTTGTGCCGTCTATCTTGCTTACACTGGTGGTAAGATTTCTTTTCTTCATGGTTCCGTAACCGACATTGATTTCCTCATCACCACTCCTGGCATTAGTATCGGGAACATTAATCACTGCTACAGGCAGGCTGAAGTTAACGACTGTCCTGCCATTAATAATCTCATCATAGGTTAAACCTGAGGGAAGCTTGACTGATATTGTTTCAGCTGCAGGATTAACTCTGACTTTAAAATATCCCTTACTGTTGGTGGTAAAGTTTGTTGCTTTCTTGTCGATTAAGATGACTGCACCTCCGACGGGTCTGAAATTCACGTCTGTCACGCGGCCGGTCAGCTTTATCATTTTTGTGTTTTTCTGACCGTATGATATAACCGGGGTTAATGCCAGAAGGCATAACAAAGCTATAATTTTTGCTTTCATTTTACTGATTTTTAATATTCTGCAAGTTATATCCATATTCTTCAAAATACAATTAAAAAATGTTAAAAAATTCTGCCTATCAGGGTTGCTGAAGTACATCTTTCAACAAGCACATTCACATATTCACCTTGTTTGTGTCCTTCTCCCGGGAAAACCACAACCTTATTCTGTGATGTTCTCCCCGATAGATGACTCTGTGATCTTTTTGAGTAACCTTCTATAAGGACTTCAAAAATCCTGCCAACATCCTGTTTTTTTGATTTAAGCGAAAGCCTGTTCTGCAGGGCGATCATTTCTTTAAGTCGCTGGTCTTTGACTTCTTCGGGAACATCATCCCTGTATTTCCTGGCCGCAAAAGTTCCGGGGCGTTCACTGTATTTAAACATGTAGGCAAAATCAAAACCGGCATATTCCATTAGTGAAAGAGATTGCCGGTGGTCTTCATCTGTTTCAGTACAGAAACCGGCAATCATATCAGTTGAGACAGAGCAGTCCGGAATAATTCTCTTAATGGCATCAATCCTTTCCAGGTACCATTCACGTGTATATTCCCTGTTCATAAGGTTAAGAATCCTGTTGCTTCCACTCTGTGCCGGCAAATGGATATGCCGGCAGATGTTCCTGTGCTTTGAAATTGTATGTAGAAGTTTGTCAGATATATCTTTAGGGTTTGAGGTGGAAAATCTTACTCTGAGAGAAGGATTCAATAGTGCGACTCTCTCAAGAAGTTCAGGAAATCCTGTTGATGA
>JABUEV010000356.1 GCA_013314865.1 Bacteroidales bacterium
TCAATACCAATCTGGTTCAGATGACTTCCCGGGTGAAAATTGAGACGGTCGAGGCCAAGCAGTTCACATCTTTTCATTTCATCCAGAAATGAGGCTCTTGATTTTTCCAGGGGCTCTTTTTCGGGATGACCAAGATTTATCAGATAACTGTCGTGTGGTAATATCTGAAAAGGCCTGAAATCGTATTTTTCGCAATTTTTTCTGAAATCCGAGATGTTTTTCTGACTAAGTGGTTTCGAAAACCATTGTCTCTGGTTTTTAAGAAACAATCCGAATGCCCTTGCTCCTATTTTTGCAGCATTGACAGGAGCGTTCTCCACTCCTCCCTCAGCACTTACATGCGGTCCGATATATTTCATGGTTTGTAAAATAGATTCAACTAATTCAACTTTAAATAAATGTTAGATATATCTAACTATAAAATAATATCCAATTCCCATTCGTAACTGAAAGCCCAGCCAGTTTAAAGTCCGGCCGGACTGTTTCCGTTATCAATAGTATCCTGTGCCGTCCCAGCAATGTGTGCACAGTTTGTTTTTGGGCAGGCCAATTGCTTCCACCAGGTCGTCGAGTCGCTGGTACATAAGGCTGTCGAGGTTCAGAGTTTCTGCGATTTTAGCTACCATTTTTCTGTGTTTTTCCGAATCCGGGTCGGCATATTCACTTATGTTTTCCGTTTCGCCTTCAAGCTGAAAAATTGCTTTTCGTCCAGCCAGTTCGAGCGGGGTTCTTGACTGTGAAAAGTTGAGGAATTCACATGGAAAAAGAAGCGGCGGGCATGCAATTCTCATATGCACTTCCGCCGCGCCTGATTTTCTAAGGTCAACAGTATTGTCTTTCAGCTGGGTTCCCCTTACAATACTGTCATCTAGAAATATCATCCTTTTCCCCTCGATGATAGATTTGTTGGGTATCAGCTTCATTCTGGCCACCAGGTCTCTCAGTGCCTGTTCCTGAGGCATAAAACTGCGCGGCCATGTCGGGGTATATTTTGAATAGGCCCTTTTATACGGTATTCCCCTTTCATTGCAGTATCCATGAGCATGTCCGACACCTGAATCAGGAATTCCGCATACAAAATCTGCATCTACATTGTCCCTTCTTGCCAGGGCAGCACCGCATCTGTACCTGCATTCGTCAACGTTTATTCCTTCGTAGTATGAAGGAGGATAGCCATAATAGACCCATAAAAATGCGCAGATCTGCATTTCTTTGCCGGCCTTACGCAGTACAGAAAATCCGTCGGCTGTTACATGCACAATTTCACCCGGTCCGAGGAAATATTCAATCTCAAATCCGGTATTGGGAAACGAACAGCTTTCCACTGCAGCAGCATGAGCGCCTGGCTTCCGTCCTATCACTACAGGAGTCCTGCCAAGCTTGTCCCTCGCTGCAATAATACCTTCCTCTGTAAGAATCAGCATTGAACACGAGCCGCGAATGCTGTTAAAAACATTTTCAATTCCGGAGACAAAATCCTCCTTCTCACAAATCAGGTTTGCAACAACTTCTGTTGGATTTATGTTTCCTTCAAAATTCTCGGTGAAATGGTATTTTTTATTTAAGAACCGCTTTTCAAGTTCTTCAATATTTAACAGTCTGCTTACAGTTGTAATGGCAAATCTTCCAAGGTGTGAATTAAAAAGTATTGGCTGGGGATCAGTGTCGCTGATAATTCCAATACCTGAGTTTCCGCTGAATTCATGGGCTTCATCCTCAAACTTATTCCTGAAATAGGAGTTTTCAATACTGTGTATCGAACGACGGAATCCTTTGCCCGGCACAATAAAAACCATCCCGGCACGTTTAGTCCCCAAATGTGAATGGTAATCTGTTCCATAAAAGACATCTTCCACGCAATCGGTCTTTGAGACTACACCAAAAAATCCACTCATAGTACTGAATATTAAACTATTAACAAAATTATGCCGGTTTGTAAATTTAATGATTGAAACGGAAATAATGAAAAATCAAAAGTATATTATTAATTTTGCACCATTAATTATTTTAAATAGAAATAAATAGATGACAGACACAAACACAATCACACCGGTTGAACAACCAAAGAAAAAGAGTCCCCCGATAGCATTGATCTTTCTAACCGTGATTCTTGCTGCCGGACTTATTTTCCTGGTTGTGATGTATTTTGACCAGAAGAACAAAATGGTCGAAATGGAAACTGTCCTTACCCAGGAGAAAGACAGCCTTCAGAATGAACTCAGGCTGATGGTTAAGGCCTATGACACTCTGAAAACCGACAACGACACCCTTCAGGCAAACCTTGACAGGGAGAGACAGAGAATTATAAAACTTCTGGCAATCAACGCTTCAAATGTTGAGCTTATACGGAAGTACAGGGCCGAGATAACCACCATGAAGGAAATAATGAAAAGTTATATCGTTCAGATCGATTCTCTAAACCAGCGGAACAAACAGCTTGTTGCTGAAAATCTTGATATCCGGCAGAAAATGTCGGCTGTCGAGAGTACCAATGTTGAACTTACAAAAGCAAAAGAGGAACTGGGCGCTAAAGTCGAAGTTGCTTCGGTAATCCAGGCAAAGGATATAGTTGTTGCCACCCTTAACAAAAAGCGAAAAGAGACCACAAGGCTAAATCTCATTGACAAGATAAGGGTCTGCTTTACATTAAGAGAAAATCCAATAGCAACCGCCGGCGAAAAAGAGGTCTTTATGAGAGTAATCAGGCCTGATTCACTGGTCATTACCACCAGTCCCGACAACCTGTTTGATTACAGGGGAAATAAACTGGTCTATTCTGCAAGCCGCCTGGTTGACTATATGAATCAGGATATTGAAATGTGCATATTCCTTGATAATACAGGCGATTTTATAGTGGGTAACTACAGTGTTGAACTTTACCTTGAAAACAATATCATAGGAAAATCAACATTCATGCTTTCAAAAAGGTAATCAATCCCTTGCAGGAAGCATAAGTTCGGAAATAATGTTATCAGATATCATTTTACCCTGGTTCGTAAGGACCAGGGTTTTTTTATCCTGCCTCATCAGTCCGTAGTCAATAAACTTGCCCGACAGATTTACAATATAATCATATCCCTCCTTTTCAAACTTCTGCTCCACGTATTCAAGATCTATCCCCCACATTGTCCTGAGTGAAGTCATTATGTATTCATTAAACCTGGTTTTTATATCAAGTTCTTCCCTTTCCCAGTACTCACTTCCTGAATTAACTGCTTTTATATATGCTTTCACATCACGTATGTTCCATTGCCTTGAATAGCCGTTAAAAGAATGTGCTGAAGGACCAAGACCCAGGTAACTGACCTGCTTCCAGTAATTTGTGTTATGAACTGAAAAAAAGCCCGGTCTGGCGAAATTTGAAATTTCATAATGGATGAAACCAGCTGATTCGGCTTTTTCGATTAGAATATTGAATTGATTTGCACTCTCCTCCTCATCAATCTCTGAAAACTGTCCTTTCTCCTTCATTTTCCCAAAAACTGTACCTGGCTCTATAGTAAGATGATATGCTGAAAGATGCTTTATATCATATGAAAATGAAATATCGAGGTTGGAAGCCCATTGGTCAGAACTCATCCCCGGAATTCCGTAAATAAGATCAATTGATATATTTTCAAAACCTGTGTTAATGGCTGTTTCAAGGGCATCCCTGGCTGTTGCAGAATTATGTCTCCTGTTAAGAAGCTTCAGATCCTGATCGCGCCAGGATTGGATTCC
>JABUEV010000357.1 GCA_013314865.1 Bacteroidales bacterium
ACGTTCGGCGATATGTGCAGTGATGCTTTATGATGCAAAACTGTCGCAGGAATTTGCTTCAAAACTTCTTGAAGAAGACATTTATGTAATAGGATTTTCTTATCCTGTCGTGCCTAAAAATCAGGCAAGAATAAGAGTTCAGCTTTCTGCCGCTCATAAAAAAGAACATCTGGATAAAGCAATAGAGGCTTTTGCCAGGATTGGAAAATCAATGGGAGTTATTAAATAACTGATGAACAGGATACTTTTTAACATTTATCGCGTAGTGGTTCCCAAACCGTTGAGAACCTCTATTCTCAAGCACAATCTTAAAAAAAATTTACTCCATTATTATTCTGTACTTCACCCGGAAAGTGTTGATGAGGAAAAACTTGAAGTACTGGAATATTTAAAATCCAATCCTGTTTCCATTTTCCCGTATCAGTTCAGTATGAAGTATGCTCCTGGTTTTATTGAGGTTTTTTATGATCAGGAGAGGAAAATGAGGTATGTAATGCTTGATGGTAAAAAGCTTTATTTCAGGAGACAATGGTCTGACTCAAGAATCCGGAGGGCTTTTGCCGATCTCTCGCGCGAACAGGATCCTTTAAGCCCTCACAGATATCTGGTAAATGAATTTGACGTAAATCAGAACGATGTTATTGCTGATATTGGTGCAGCTGAGGGAAATTTTTCACTTTCGGTTACAGACAGGGTGAAAAAGATATATTTGTTCGAATCGGACAACAGATGGGTTGATGCGCTTGAAGCAACATTTGAACCTTATTCAGACAAAACAGTAATTATCCGTAAAAGAGTATCAGATGTTGACGATGCACAAAACGTCAGGATGGATACTTTCATTAATTCACGCGATGATATCACTTTTCTCAAGATTGATGTTGACGGAGCCGAGAGGCAGGTGCTTGAAGGTTGCAGGGGAATATTATCAGGCAGGAGACCTTTAAAGATTGCTTTATGCACTTACCATAAACAAGATGATGCAAAAGAGTTTTCGGAACTTTTAAAGGGATACGGTTTCAATGTGACTTTTTCAAAAGGTTATATGATCCCGTATTACGATAAAAAACTGAAAGCCCCCTGGTTACGCAGGGGGCTTATAAGAGCTGAAAGGCATTGATTTCTCAGCCGCATTTTGATGATCCGCAGTCTTTGCAGATCAGACATCCTTCTTCATAAACCAGATTTTCAGATCCACATTCTCCGCATTTGCCTTTCGCTTTGGTGCCGTTCGGGATATATCTTTTCAGGGCTCTTTCCACTCCGTTTTTCCAGTTATTTATTGATTCACTGTCGAGTTTAAGAGATGCCACAAGGTTCACCACATCGGCAATCGGCATTTCATGCCTCAGTACACCTGAAATCAGCTTGGCGTAGTTCCAGAATTCAGGCTTGAACATATGAGATAGCCCTTCCATCGTCTTCTTATAACCATATTTGTCGGTATACTGGAAATCGTATCGTGTTTTGCCGTCATCCAGTTTGACCTTAATGATTTTCCCTTTGACAATGGTTTTCGGAATCGGGAATATCTCCTCATCAGCCAGACCGGTAAATATTTCATAAGGTCTTCCGTCTTTCAGTCCGACAAATGCCACCCATTTCTCCTCATTGATATTGAAGCGGATTATGTCACAGTCGAGGACTTTAGGCCTTTTAGGTCTTTCAATTTTTGTTTCGTTTTTGCTGGCTGCAACAAGGACGCCATTTCTTGAGCCGTCGCGATAGACGGTTGCTCCCTTGCAGCCTGATCTCCATGCAGTAAGATACAGTTCGCTCACCAGTTCTTCCTTTACATCCGACGGGAGGTTAATTGTGACGCTGATTGAATGGTCGACCCATTTCTGAATTGCGCCCTGCATCTTAACCTTAGCTATCCAGTCCACATCATTTGCAGTTGCCTTGTAATATGGCGATTTTGCAATTATTTCCTCTATCTCTTCATCTTTCATCCTTGTGACCTTTTCTGGGTCATACCCGTTTATTTTCAGCCAGTCGACAAACTTATGGTGAAAGACGTTGAACTCTTCCCAAGAATCCCCAACCTCATCCTGGAAAGTTACCCTGACATCTTTGTCATTAGGATTTACCTTTCTTCTTCTCTTATAGAATGTGGAATAGATTGGTTCAATTCCTGATGTGGTCTGTGTCATAAGGCTTGTAGTTCCTGTAGGTGCAATGGTAAGCAATGCGATATTCCTCCGGCCGTATTTGACCATATTGTTATACAGTACAGGATCTGCTTCTTTGATTCTGAGAATGAACGGGTTGTTTTTTTCCCGTTCAGCATCGTAGATTTTAAAGGGGCCTCTTTCCTTTGCAAGGTATGTAGATGATTTATATGCTTCAATAGCAAGAGTTTTATGCACTTCGACCGAAAAGCTGGTTGCCTCATCACTTCCGTATCTCAGCCCGAGAGCTGCCAGCATATCTCCTTCAGCGGTGATTCCTATGCCTGTTCTCCTGCCCTCTTCTGATTTTTTTCTTATATTTTTCCAAAGGTTCCTTTCAACTTGTTTCAATTCATCAGATTCAGGATCAGCGTCAATCTTTGCCAGGATAGCATCAATTTTTTCAAGCTCTAGGTCAATGATGTCGTCCATAATTCTTTGCGCAAGCCCCACATGTTCCTTGTACAGTTCGAAATCAAATCTTGCTTTACTGGTGAATGGATCCACCACATAACTGTAAAGATTAATGGCAAGCAGTCTGCAGCTGTCGTAAGGGCATAGCGGAATTTCTCCGCACGGATTGGTGGAAACGGTTGCATAGCCAAGATCTGCATAGCAGTCGGGGATGCTTTCACGGATTATTGTATCCCAGAAAAGCACACCTGGTTCAGCTGATTTCCATGCGTTATGTATAATTTTATTCCACAGTTCAACGGCGTCTATATCTTTTACATATTTGGGTTTGGGAGAATTGATGGGGTACTGCTGGCGGAACATTTTTTTATCGATAACAGCATTCATGAATTCATCCGTCAGTTTGACCGACACATTTGCACCGGTTATTTTACCAGATTCCATTTTTGCATCGATAAACTTTTCCGCGTCCGGATGTTTAATTGAAATGGATAGCATAAGGGCTCCTCTTCGACCATCCTGTGCCACTTCACGTGTTGAATTTGAATAGCGTTCCATGAAGGGCACAACTCCGGTGGATGTCAGTGCGCTGTTAAGCACAGGTGTACCTTTTGGTCTTATATGCGAAAGGTCATGGCCAACTCCTCCCCGGCGTTTCATGAGCTGAACCTGCTCCTGATCAATCTTCATAATCCCTCCGTATGAATCAGACTCACCCTGATTCCCGATCACAAAACAGTTGGACAACGATGCAATCTGAAACTCATTGCCAATACCTGTCATTGGGCCTCCCTGGGGGACTATATATTTGAAATCCTTAAGAACGCTGTAAATAAGCTCCTCTGATAGAGGATTCATGTACTTTTTCTCGATCCTGTGTATCTCCTTTGCAATCCGCCTGTGCATATCATCAGGAGTCCTTTCATAGAGATTTCCGAAAGAGTCTTTAAGGGCATATTTGTTTGCCCAAACCCTTGCCGCCAGCTCATCACCTCCGAAATATTCAATGCTTGCGTTTATCGCTTCATCGTGAGAGTAGACTTTTTTCACCTCTTTTTCCCTTTCTTTCTTTTCTGTTGTACCATTATCCTTTTTCTGTATCCTCTGTGCTGAATTGTCTTCAGC
>JABUEV010000358.1 GCA_013314865.1 Bacteroidales bacterium
GATCTTCCGGTAGCAGGACTTATGTCTGATAAACCGGTACCGGAAATAGCAGAAAAGTACCAGGAGCTTTCCGGAATTGTAAAGTCATTGGGATGTGTCATGAAAGCTCCTTTTATGACACTTTCCTTTATGGCTCTGCTTGTGATTCCTCAGCTTAAACTGAGCGACAAAGGGTTGTTCAGCAGTAAAACTTTCAACTACGTACCTTTGTTTATCTCCTGACTGCTGGCGATTTTTTATAACAGGGCCGCTTCAATAAAACAGGTGGCAATTGGAAGAAATATCAGGTAGTTCTCAGATATGCCTTCATTAACAGATATTTACAGGGAAATCGTTCCCGGATTGCCTGCAAAACCCGGGGTTTACCAGTTTATCGATTCAGCCGGCAATATTATCTATGTCGGCAAAGCAAAGAATCTGAGAAAAAGGGTGGCGTCATATTTCACAGGCAGGCAGTCGGGAAAAACCACCGTAATGCTTAACAAGGCTTCAAAATTGCAACATATTGTAGTTGATAATGAGGCAGATGCCTTGCTTCTTGAAAACAGCCTGATAAAGAAACATCAGCCGAGATATAATATTCTTCTGAAGGATGACAAGACATTTCCATGGATCTGTGTGAAAAATGAGAGGTTCCCCAGGGTGTTCAGTACAAGAAATGTGATCAGGGACGGTTCTGATTATTTCGGACCCTACACATCAGTGATGATGGTCAAAACACTTCTTACACTGATCAGGCAGTTGTACAAGCTGAGAACCTGCAATCACAACCTTTCCCGGCAAAATATCTCTGCCGGTAAATTCAGGGTCTGCCTCGAATATCATCTGGGAAATTGTAAGGCTCCCTGTGTGGGAATGCAGGACGAATCAGAATATAACGAAACAGTATCCCAGATTAAAGACATTCTTAGAGGCCATATCGGTACTGTGCTCGAGCACCTGCGTAAAATGATGATTGAATATTCAAAAGCTTTGCGCTTTGAAGAGGCACAGGTTATAAAAGATAAAATTGAATTGCTTTCCCGATACCGCAGTAAGTCACTTGTTGTAAGCAATAAAATAAGGAATGTTGATGTATTTGCATTTACTGGCGAATCTGACAGAGGATACGTTAACTATCTGAGAATTATTGAGGGTGCAATAGTCCAGTCTTTTACACTTGAAATGCGTCTGAGAATGGACGAGGAAAGAGCATCACTTCTTGGATTTGCAGTAAATGAAGTCAGGGAAAGATATAAAAGCGATGCACCGGAGATCATTGTGCCATTCCGGCCAGACATTCTGCCTGAGGGAGTTAAATGCACCATACCTCGCAAAGGCGAAAAGCTTAAGCTTCTTGAACTTGCGGAAAGAAATGCAATATATTACAGGCTGGAACAGAAAAAGAAAATAGCTGAAACATCTACTGTATCAAGAACATCAAGAAATCTCGAAATTCTGAAAAATGACCTTCACATGAATGAACTTCCGGTCCACATTGAATGCTTTGATAACTCCAACATTATGGGCAAAAACCCGGTCGCATCATGTGTTGTATTCCGGAATGCGCGGCCGAGCAGGAAAGAATACCGGCATTTCAACATAAAAAGTGTCAGCGGCCCTGATGATTTTGCTTCGATGGAGGAGGTTATATACCGCAGATATAAAAGAATGAAGGAGGAGAATATGCCTTTGCCGCAGTTGGTTATCATAGACGGCGGGAAAGGTCAGCTTTCTTCTGCAATGAAGAGCCTTCAACGCCTTGAACTGCGCGGAAAAATGACCGTTATAGGTATTGCAAAAAAGCTCGAGGAAATATATTTTCCGGGAGATTCTGTGCCAATTTACCTTGACAAAAACTCTTTATCACTTAAGCTGATACAACAGATAAGAAATGAAGCCCACCGCTTCGGAATAAATTTCCACCGGCAGAAACGGTCATCGGGATTTATAGCTTCCAGACTGGACGAAATAGCGGGAATAGGCCCGGCTACAAAGGAGATCCTGCTGAAAAGCTATAAAAGCATTGACGAAATAGCCGTGGCTCCTGAGGAGGATCTTGCAAAACACATCGGACGCAAAAGGGCATCAATAATATACAACCACTTTCACAATCAGGATTCTTTCCACGTGGAACAATCTATTTAGAATGTTAGATATGTCTAATTAATCGCAAATTTTTTATGATAGCCCGGAACAGCTTCAGACAGGAAGCTCTATGCCAAGAGCCCTGCAAAGTGCTGAGGATATATTGTCTTCGCCAAAAGTGACAAGCCCGTCCATTCCTGCTGATTCAGCGGCTCTGACATTTGTTTCAACATCGTCAATGTACAGGCACTCTTCAGGAATAAGCGCATACTGTTTAAGGAGTAACTTATAAATCCTTATATCAGGTTTGGAAAACCTCACTTCCGAAGAGATAATACCGCCGTCAAAATGTCTGAAGAAGAAATAATCATTCTTAACCTCCTCAAAAACATCCAGGGGGAAATTGGAAAGGTAAAAAAGTCTGTAACCGCGTTTTTTTAGCTCAGGAAGCAGTCTGACGTTACGGTCAAGGGGAAACATTATGTCACGCCGAAAACTGAAAATAAGGGCTATTTCCTCCCTTTTCAGGGTAGATTTTGAAGCAATTGACTCAATAGCCTCCTTTGTTGTTATATCTCCGTTGTCAAGAAGTTTCCATTCCTCACTCTGGAAGATATCTGCAAGGATGGTGTTTGTTATGTTTTCCGGAAAGTTCTTTTTTTTCAGGTATTCTGAGGGCTTAAAACTTATAAGAACATTGCCCAGGTCAAAAACGATATTTCTGATCATTTCACTGATTTTTCATACTTACTGGCTGACCGGTTGCTTCAAGCACATTCCACCACAGTTCCCCGTTAAGGTCAATCTTTTTTCTTTTGGCCACTGCCATCGGGATGGGAACAAGAGTGAACTGGTCATTCCAGTATCCGACAACGAAGTCGGTTTTGCCTGCCACTGCGGCATGCACAGCATTCTGCGCAAGAAGATTGCAGAACTTGCTGTCGTTGGCATTGGCAGGAGCACTTCTTATAATGTAGCTTGGGTCAATATACTTGATAGAATGGGGAAAGCCTTGTGAACTGAATTCCTGCTTTATTTTTTCCTTAAGGAAGACCCCGATATCCTTGTGTTTTATATTTCCCGAAGCATCTCTTTCTATCACGGAATTGTCGAAAAGATCCTGGCCGGCGCCCTCAGCAACAACTACAACTGCATGATGTCTTTCTTCCAGTCTTTTACGGAGAACGTTCAGAAATCCGCGTGGTCCATGGATATCGAAAGGAATTTCAGGAACAAGGACAAAGTTTACCTCCTGGATAGCCAGTGCGGCACTGGCCGCGATGAATCCGCTGTCGCGTCCCATAAGTTTAACGAGGGCAATACCGTTGTTTGCCCCGTATGCTTCATTGTGAGCGTTTCTGATTATATCGTTTGCAATTGAGAACGCTGTTTCAAAACCGAACGACTTCTGAACAAGATCAATGTCATTGTCGATTGTCTTCGGGATGCCGCACACGGCAATCCTCAGTTTGCGTTTTTCTATTTCGCCTGCTATGGCATGGGCTCCCCTGAGAGTGCCGTCACCACCAATGCAAAAGAGAATATTTATGTTCAGAATTTCAAGAGTGTCTACCATCTCCTCAATATTCTGGTTGCCCCTTGATGTACCAAGAAATGTGCCGCCAGAAAGATGAATG
>JABUEV010000359.1 GCA_013314865.1 Bacteroidales bacterium
CATAGTCTGAAGCTAAGAGGATGTTCTTCACTGTGCATATCAAGCATTCCTTTAAGATCGTTCAGAGTCCTTTTCAGATATGCCTGAAGAACCAGTCCGACATTGTCAGGAAATTCTGCTTTGAGTTTGCGGAATAACTCAATTTCAAGGTCGGTACATGGAGAGTCTTCCATGTCAATCCTGACAAAATTCCTGTATGATGCTGCTTTTTGAACTATTTCACGAATGTGCCGGTGACAAATTTCCTTGTCAATCAGAAGGCCAAAGCTGGTGGGTTTAAGGGAAACATTACCATCAATTCCGTTGCTATGAGCAACATCAAGCAGGTTCAGATACTGTTTCTTATTCGCTTCAGCTTCTTCCAGGGTCTTGATAAATTCGCCCAATATATCCAGGGTGACCCTTATTTTCTTACTGTTCAATTCTTTCGAAACCCTCATTGCATCTTCTATCGTCTCTCCCGATATGTATGGCCGTGAAAAAATCCAGATGAATTTTTTCGGAAAATAGGGCAGCATTGATGCGATAATTCTGTTAAACATTTCAAAAATTATTTTAAAAATTCATAATTAATTGATCATTTATCTTTTAATATCGAAATTCCTGATTCAAAATGCTAATAAAATCGAAGATCAGACGTTATTAAATGATCTTTGTCACAAGTTTACGATGATTTAGGACACTTTTTTCACTTTCAATTTAATTTTTCAACCATGCAACCATTTATGAAGGAAGCTGGTCTGATAATTGACCTCTGGCGGTTATGAGCGAAAAGCAGATAATAGAGGGGTGCCTGAAGCACAATGCGAAGGCTCAGAAGATGCTTTTCGAAACATATGCAGGATTTCTTCTGGCAGTATGCATGAGGTATGCCGGAAACAGAGCCGAGGCTGAAGATATTCTGCAGGAGGTCTTTATCAAGATTTACTTCAATATAAAGGAGTATACGGGAACAGGTTCTTTCAGGGGATGGTTAAGGAAGATTGCGGTCAACACTGCTATCACTTATTATCACCGGAATCTTAAGTACAGGATGGATGTTGATATTGACGAGTATGTCTCACTTGAAACCGGAATTGCAGGATTTGAAGAAGATTTTTACACTTCGGATGAATTATTCAGAATTCTTAATGAATTGCCTGCAGGTTACAGGATGGTTTTCAACCTTTATGCAGTTGAAGGCTACAAGCACAAGGAGATTGCAGAAATGCTCGGAATTGATATTAACACATCCAAATCTCAGTACAGCAGGGCAAGAGCTTTTTTAAGAGCAAAGCTCGATGAACTGTCAAGACTGAAGAGCAGTTACAGTGGTTGAAACGGAATTATTTTATTGAGATTGAAAGAAGCAGGCGGAGATAATCTAATTGAGGAATTGTTCAGGCATAAGCTTGAGGATGCTGAATTGATGCCTTCGCCATCAGTTAGAGCCAAACTGATGAGACGGATGGCCATTAAGGAATTCTTACGGTTTAATCCGGCTCGATTCAACATATACTACCTCATTGGCATACTGTCTGCTGTGTCAATTGCAGTCATTATGTTAACATCAGAGAGTGACGCTCCCGAAAATACCGGGGATAAAGCTCCTTACTCCGATGGTTCATCCGTGCAGAAACCTCAGTCGTTTCCATCTGACAGGAAAGAGGAATTTCTTTCCTTGTCAGCCTCAAAATCTTCTTCTGAATATTATATAAGAACATCCGGAAGTATTAATGACAGGTCAGTAAATCGGGTCACTGAAAATGTACCCGGAGAAGTTTTGACTGAGGCTCCCGGAAAAATAAGATATATTTCAGAATTCAAACCGGAGATAGATCTTTGTGAAGCAGTCAAATCTTCACAGCACAATCTCAGAATAATTGAAAGTAATTCTGTCAACCCGAAGGCTGACATTGAAGCATCTCTTGTTTCGGGGTGTGCACCTTTGCTTGTCAGATTTAATATGCCTGAGATGGAATATGATTCGTGTCTGTGGAGTTTTGGTGACGGAGAATTCTCATCTGAATCAAATCCTGTAAAAGTGTATACCAGGGAGGGTGAATATAGTGCAACTTTAAGGGTATTTGACAAAAACGGACTGGAGACAAACAGTGGTTCAACAACTATAACAGTCCATCCCAGGCCGTTGGCGCGTTTTGAGATTCATAATGATGACGGGAATAACGGTCAGGCTTTAAGATTTATAAATTTATCAAATAATGCCGTTAGGTTCAGATGGGATTTTGGAGACGGCACCTATTCGGAACTTTTTGAGCCGGACCACACCTATCAGACATCGGGTAACTACAGTATAAGGCTTATTGCCATATCTGAGCACGGATGTTCTGATTCAGTAAAAATAACCGGTTCTGCAGGCGGGTCAGGTTACTTCATAGATTTTCCCAATGCTTTCATGCCCAATCCGGGAGGGCCTTCCAGCGGATACTACTCCCCGTCTTCAGATGAATCATCCGCCATATTTCATCCTGTTGCCAGCGGAGTTGCTGAATACCAGCTCAGGATATTCAGCAGAAGAGGAATTCTGATATTTGAGAGCAATGATATTAACATAGGGTGGGACGGATATATCAAAGGCCAGATGTGTGAACCGGGCGTCTATGTCTGGAAAGCTTCCGGAAGATATCTTAACGGGGAATCCTTCACAAAAATAGGCGATGTCACCATATTGAAAGGCTCAAGGTGACAATAATATGAGAAATGAATCGTTTCTCATGAAGAGAACTGAAGATTTTTACCATGTCAGCAGTATATTCCTGTTTGGTAATTTGTTAAAAAATGTTGTCACTTTATTCAGAAATATTCGTATAAGAGAAAAACTGAAAAGATGATATTTATTTACTTTATTTAGGAATTTAAAATAAAGGATTTTGCTTAAGAAGGTTAGATATATATTGATCTTTTCACTTTTAATTTTTGCCGACTCTTTCGCGCAGGATCCAACATTTTCCCAGTTCTATGCCAATTCTCTTTATCTTGCTCCATCCTTTGCGGGAGCAACTGAAGAATACAGACTTTCTATTAATTACAGGAATCAATGGCCTGCTATTCCCGGCGTATTTCATACTTACAGCATTTCTTTTGACAAGGCTCTTGTAAATTTTAATTCAGGCATCGGGGTGCTGGCTACATATGACGTTGCAGGCTCGGGCGATCTCAGCACAACAAATATCGGACTCCTTTACTCATATGATTTCAATATCAACGAAAACTGGCATATTCGTCCGGGGGTAAATTTCAAATTCCGGTACCTTGGCCTGAATATCTACAAGCTGGTATTTGCCAGCCAGATGACCGGAAGCGGTACTGTTCCGACAATATATCCTCCTCCTTTTGACAAAGTGGCTGATGTGGACTTTGCAACCTCAGCCCTGGCATATAATGACAGAATCTGGGGAGGATTCACACTCGACCATCTTCTGAAACCTAAAGAATCATTTTACGCTTCGGAGTCATATCTGCCTGTAAAATTTAATCTCTTCGGCGGAGTGCAGATTCTTACCGATGCACGCCTTAAGCAAAAACTGCATGAGGTTCTTTCCATTGCATTTAACTTCCAGAAGCAGGCCAAATTTTACCAGTCAGACATTGGACTTTATTATTACAGGCATCCTCTTATTTTTGGCTTGTGGTACAGGGGAATACCTTTTGCAACTTCGCAGGCAGGCGATGCAATAATAGGACTTTTTGGTTATAAAACCG
>JABUEV010000360.1 GCA_013314865.1 Bacteroidales bacterium
CCTGCTCCTATTATTCCGCTAACTGATTTTATTGGATCCATGAGAGCTGATTCTGTAAGTCGGATCTTACAGAGATTCCCGGGTAACAGGCTGAACAGTTTATGCTGTTCGGCAACATCCCAGCCGCAGTAGCCAGGGCTGAATCTGTTGGTTATATTGAGGCCTTCAGCCGCCAGTCTTCTTTCAAGATCTTCCTGCATCAGGTCGGCTGCGGCTTCAACGATCTCACTACCTGTTACATCCCAGATATAACCTGCCAGGAGATCTCCTTCGTTCATGAGAGCCCTGCTCCTGCTCCCTGTTCCCGGCCCTGCAGTGCATAAAAACAGGGCAATGGATGTTGACAATTTTACCTGGCTGTAAATAATCCTGTTTACGTTGAAAATTACATTGTCTATCTCAATCGATTTTTCTTCCGGAATTAATCTGATTTTATCAAATAAAGCATATTCCGCCCTTATCTCGCTGATTTTTCCTGCCTCCTCCAGGATGGAGGAAATCATTTCTGATATCATTTCATTTGACTCTCCATTTTTGTAACCGATAACCCTTTCGATGCTGGCAACATTAAGTTTCAGCTCAGAAAAGTCAAATTGAAATTCAGCTCTAATCATCTTTAACCCGGAACTAAAAATAAGGCATGTCTTAATTTGCAATATTCATTCCCTTTGAAAACTAACTTTTCTGCACCAATCCGCAGGTTTTTACAATTCTTTCAACTGCTGACTCCCATCCCAGAGTCATAATATGGATACCGTTTATTCCTTTTTTATTTTTAAGAGCCTCAACCATTTCATAAGCAATTTCCAGTCCTTCTTCAGCCTCTCCGTCGCCAG
Source organism: Bacteroidales bacterium (assembly GCA_013314865.1). Classification (GTDB taxonomy): domain Bacteria; phylum Bacteroidota; class Bacteroidia; order Bacteroidales; family VadinHA17; genus LD21. The sequence goes on from JABUEV010000360.1 coordinate 837, forward strand.
CCTTTTCAATTCGCTGAAGTATCTTTGAAGGGATGTTTATTCCCGGAACTCTCTGATGCAGATGTAAAGCAATTTTATAGCTTTTTACAGGCGCAATTCCTGCAAGAATGAAAATCTTTTCCAGGACGCCTCTCTTATCAAGTTGTTCAAGCCATTCATCAAGGCGGTCAGGTTCAAAAATTATATTTGTCTGGAAAAATTGTGCCCCGGCATTTATTTTCTTATGGTCTCTTATTGCCTGCAAAGCGGGTGCAATGGAGAAAGGTGTGGTTGAAGCACCGATGAAAAGTTTCGGTGGATATTTGATATTCCTTCCGTCGAGGTATTTAGCTTCGTCGCGCATTTTACGAATAATCCAAATCATCTGAACGGAGTCAAGATCCACAAAATTCATACTGCCGGCAGGTGTGTTTCCGACTACAGGATTATCTCCCGTTACACACAGAATATTATTGATTCCTAATGCATTAGCCCCGACAACCATTGATTGAAGCCCTGTTCTTGTTGTATCTCTTGAGGCTACCTGGAGAACAGGTTCCGCTCCCAGATCAAAGGCTGTTTTACAGCATGCCGCGGACGACATTTTGGGTATGGCCGATGACGAATCGGTAAAATTCACAGCAGTCACATAAGGCTTTACCAGCTCTATTTCTTTTATAAGTTTTGAAGGATTGGCACTTAAGGGCGGAGAAACCTCCGTAGCAACTACAAATTCACCCTTTCTTAATTTTCTTTCCAGTTCGGAAACAGGCTCCTGGTAACCAGCCGGGTGGTATTCAGAGTCTCCTTCCCACCAGTCTGGCTGGCGGAGTGTCATGAAAACCGAGTCCCAGGCTTTTGACCTCTCAATCTCGTCACCCTTTAGAAGACTTATGAAAAACTTCTTTGCTCCTGCCCTTTTTATTTGCCTGACCACCCCTCCCCATGTTTCTGTTCCGACCATATTCCAGTCGAGTGGAGGAAGTACTTCAAGAAGTTTCTCCTGCCTTCCGGTTCTGAGGGCTCTTTCAAATATGGAATTCCAGATGCATTTCCTGGTTTCATCAACATAACATCTCCCTTCAGGAGTAACCCCTCCGCATGGACCATTTCTAAGTCCTTTCGGGCATTCCATCGGACATATAAATGCTGTTTCCTGGAGTAAACAGTTTCCGCACATTCTGCAGCCAAAAACCGGACCTTTTATTAAAAGTTCAATCCTTGCAAGTAATCTTCTGCTGAATTTTTCTTTTTTGAAAGGAAAGAAGGCTGGTTGCCAGCGGCGGGCAGGTTTAATACCGGACATCTGTAATTCAGATTCTTATCGGTTAAATATTTATGCAGTCAACAGCGGCTCTGGTAATAATCCACAAATCTTACGGCAAAATCATCTCTTCCCAGTACAAGGTCTGTAGCCCTGACAATCGCTGTAATCTTTTCCGGATTGGCGATTGGGCAAGTCAGTCCATTGTAGATTGATATTGCCATAAATGCGGCATTCAATGATTCCCTGTCAGGTAATCCGAACGAAATATTGCTTGCCCCCTGTGTGATGTTATGACCAAGTTTCCGCCGTATCAGTCTGATGGTTTCGAGAGTGACAAGACATGCTTTTGGGTCAGCACTAACAGCCATTGCCAGAGGATCAATAATGATATCCTCTTCTTTTATCCCTACTGCAAGGCTTCTTTCAATAATTTTTTCAGCAATACCCAGCCTCTTCTGAGGGTCATTTGTAATACCTTCATCATCCATGCATAATCCTATTATTGCAGATCCGTATTCTTTTGCAACTGGCAGAAGGGCTTTCAGTGATTCCTCTTTTCCGTTAACTGAATTGATAAGGCATTTGCCCGAAGCAACTTTAAGAGCTGCCTCAATTGCCTCAGGATTTGGCGAGTCAAGACAGAGCGGGACATCAAATTTTTCCTGGATAGCTCTTACCGTTTCCGGCAGCAGTTTTACATCATCCACACCCGGAAATCCCACATTAACGTCAAGAACATCAGCTCCAGCCTTTATTTGTGACTCTGCCAGTTCAATTACATAACTAAAATCATGTTCCTGTAAAGTTGCAACAAGGCGTTTCCTTCTTGTAGGATTTATTGACTCGCCTATTATTACAACCGGTCCATCGGTGTCAATGACGACCTCGCTGTTTTTACCTCTCAGTATTGTTCTCATTTTCAGCTTTCAGTTTTCAAGGTACCAGTTGTTTCAGATAATTTACAGCGCCCTGCGGGTCGGGGGAATAAAAATCTGCCCCTATTCTCTCACAATATTCGCGGGTTACAGGCGCTCCTCCCACAAGAATAGTTGAGTTTTTATATTTCTCCTTAATCATTGCAACAGTTTTTCTCATATTCTCCATAGTGGTTGTAAGTAAAGCCGACAGGCCTACAACGGCATCAGGATTCTGCTCAAGTGCTTTAATGAATTTTTCCGTACTCACATCCACTCCGAGGTCAATGACTTCCCAGCCTCCCCCCTCAATCATCATTGCAACAAGGTTTTTACCAATATCATGTAGATCTCCCGCTACAGTACCTATTATAAATTTGCCTCTCCTTTTGGTTTCACCCGACTGGAAAAAAGGTTTCAGATGCTTCATTGCACTGCTCATAGCTTTGGCAGCCATCAGCATCTGCGGAACATAAATCTCCTTTCTGCTGAATTTATCGCCCACAACAGCCATAGCAGGGATAAGTGCGTTCTCAAGAATCTCATCCGGCTTTATGCCTGAATCAAGGGCAAGTTTTGCCAGTTCATCAGCCCCTTCCTGACCTTTCATATCAGGAGGATAGGGAGACATCCTGTCAATCTTCCCAAACTCAACACAGCGGGAAATCCTGGTCAGAATTTCATTCA
>JABUEV010000361.1 GCA_013314865.1 Bacteroidales bacterium
GATTAATTCCGAAGGTAACAGCATTGTCTTTGCACGGTCAAAACGCCTTTTGTTTACCACTTACCGAAAACCGATTACCCCCGCCTGACCGCGTCAGTCGGGCAGGGAATACCGAATACCGAATACCCCCGCCTGACCGCGTTAGTCGGGCAGGGATTACCGATTACCAAATACCGCCTATCGCCCGCCTCCTACTGCCTATAGCCTTATCTTTTTAATTCATCGACCTGTATTCAACAGGAGTCCTTCCCGTTTCATTTTTGAACATGCGGCTGAAGTGCTGAGGGTGCCTGAAGCCTAATTCATAAGCTATTTCACTTATTGTTTTGCTCGTGTCAAATATTCTTTCCTTTGCTATATCGATAAGCTTCATCTGTACATGCTCCTGGGCCGACTTCCCTGTTTCCTTTTTAATCAGGTCTCCAAAATAATTTGGCGATAGATGCAGTTTATCAGCAAAGTACTTAACGGTAGGCAAGCCCTCAGTATGAGGCAAATCAGACTGAAAATAATCGTAAAGCAGATTCTCAAATTTTGCGAGTACGCTCTTGTTAACTTCACTGCGTGTTATGAATTGTCTGTCATAGAACCGCAGGCAGTAATTAAGCAGGAGCTCTATATTATTAGCTATCAATTTCTTGCTGTGTTTGTCAACAGGCTGGCTTACTTCATATTCAATTTTTTTGAAGCAGTCGATGATGATTTGTCTTTCCCTTTCCGAAATATGCAGTGCTTCATTCATTTCATAGGAAAAGAAAGTATATTCCCTGATATTTCGTCCAAGCGATGTTCCCTTTATCAAATCCGGATGAAATAACAATCCCCATCCTTTTGGATTATAACTGGCAGGGTCAATATTTATTCCGACAACCTGTCCGGGGCCGATGAATACAAGAGTGCCTTCCTGGTAATCATAATAGTTGCATCCATATTTCAGGTCACCGCAAACTGAATCTTTAAGATATACACTGTAAAAACCAAAATGTATTCGTGTATTTTGAATAGGCTTCAGTTTTGAAAGGTCGAAAACGCTAACAAGCGGATGCATTGTTTCAAGTCCTCTGAATGCATTATACTGTGATATGTTATCGGCTCTGATGATTTCATTCATGACTATTGTGATTTTTTGAATGTAAAAATAACGTAAATTTCATAACTTGTTAAATGCTAATTACATTATCAGTAATCATGGTACTAAAATCAGTAATTTGTGTACATCTTGTCTTTATTTTTTATAACATTTTTGTATTGCAATTTTCAGGAGGTTAAAATGCAAAAACTAACACATTTTCTTTATTCATTAACTATCATCTTTGCTTTGACTGCATCATGCTCTGTCAGCAATAAGGTGACAGACAAGGATCCAATAATCATAAGCGAACAGGGAAGTTTTGCAGTTGGAGGAAAGGTGATCACCAACAGCGGCGTTTTTGATCCGTACAATCCTGCACCTGCCGGTCAGACATTCAGCGGTGATCATGCTTATGTTTTTTATCAGATACCTGTCAAAGCCCGTAAATATCCGCTGGTAATGTGGCATGGCATCGGACAGTTTTCAAAAACATGGGAGACCACTCCTGATGGAAGGGAAGGTTTTCAGAACATTTTCCTCAGGCGCCGGTTCGGGGTTTACCTTATAGATCAGCCAAGAAGAGGGAATGCCGGACGCAGTACCGCGGAAGCAGCTATATCGCCGATACCTGATGAACAGCAGTGGTTTGGGACGTTTCGTATTGGTATATGGCCAAACTATTTTGAGGGAGTTCAGTTCTCAAAAGACCCGGAAGCATTGAACCAGTATTTCCGGCAAATGACACCAAACATAGGACCAATTGATATTAACTTAAATGTCGAAGCAGTATCCTCACTTTTTGACAAAATCGGACCAGCTATTCTTGTGACACATTCACATTCAGGCGGAATGGGCTGGCTGACTGCAATCAGAAATGAGAATGTGAAAGCAATAGTCTCCTATGAGCCCGGAAGCGGCTTTGTATTTCCTGAAGGAGAAGTGCCTCCACCCCTACCCAGTTCAGGCGGAACTCTTACTGCTTCTGCAGTGCCAATGACTGATTTTATGAAACTTACAAAAATTCCCATTATCATTTACTACGGTGATTTTATTCCTGAAAAACCAGATCCCAATCCGGGTCAGGACGGATGGCGGGTACGCCTTGAAATGGCACGAAAGTGGATGGATTGTGTTAACCGGCATGGAGGTGATGTGACCGTAGTACACCTTCCTGAAATCGGGATGAAAGGCAATACACACTTTCCTTTTTCTGATTTAAACAACATTGAAATTGCCGACCTTATGTCAGAATGGTTAAAGAAGAAAGGGCTGGACTAAACTAAAAATACCTGCACATAATGCTGTGAATCAGTATTAAGATATTAAATATCTTTTATGGAGATCAGCAATGAAAAAATGTAATAACACGATGTAATTTTTCGTAACAATGGTTATTTATGAAAATATCAATCTGTCGCGCCATGTAAAATCAAAAAATCTGTTCAGACTTGTAAGACTCAACGGATTTATGAATTCATGGCTGTCAACAATTCTGGAACATTTCCTACAGATACAAATCAGAAAGAATTACTACTTATTACGAAGCAAAACATATTCAAACATATTAGGTGCTTGAGTATGCAGATTAGTTGATGAACAAACTCAAATAGTTCTTTGGAAAATATCTTAAATAATTAAAAAAAATGAAAACAACAGGAATTTTGTTATTTCTAACCTTCATTGCCAGTCAATTGTCTTTTGCACAAAATTCACCTGCAGAACAGGAAATAATCAATCTGTCGAAAGAAAAATGGCAATGGATGGCTGATAAAAATGCAGATAAACTGGCTGACCTTTTTCATGAAAAATCTGTCTTTGTTCATATGGGTGGAAGCTGGGGAAAAGAGCAGGAAATAAATATTATCAGAGGTGGAGGAATATGGTATAAGAAGGCAGATATTCATGATGTTTCAGTGAATATAATTGATAACACAGCTATTCTTCTTAACCGTATCACACTTCTTGCTGAAGTAGGCGGAAACGAGGTAACCAATCCGTTTATGGTTGCTGAAGTGTACATAAAACAAGGCGGCAGTTGGAAATTAGGATCGCTTTCCTTCACCAGATTGACTACTCCCGGGGGACAATAAATAACAATTTAAAAATTCAAGTATATGAAGAAAGTATTAGCAGTCCTGATAATACTATCAGGTTTAAGAATTTACTCTCAGGAGCTAAACTCTGGCCTTTCATCGCATGATAATCCTATAGTAGCCACTGCATCGGGAATAGTGAAGGGCACGACTGATGGAAATGTAGAAAGCTTTAAAGGAATTCCCTATGCAGCTCCTCCTGTCGGAGAGTATCGCTGGCGACCGCCTCAGCCTGTTCAGCCATGGCAGGGAGTCCGTGAAGCAAGTGAGTTTTGTGCAAGCTGTGCACAGGCCGGATGGGGTACTGCCCCGGGATCTATTCAGGCAGGTTCGTCTGAAGATTGCCTCTACCTTAATGTATGGAGGCCTGCCGGAGCAAAACCTGCCCTGTTTTTCACTGTTGGCCAGGTGGTCTTTACCCCGTAGTACATGGCTTACACCGGATAAGTGGTCATCCACGGATACTGAGAAGTTCATCATGGGATATACTTTGTATTCAGTGCCCAGGCGGG
>JABUEV010000362.1 GCA_013314865.1 Bacteroidales bacterium
TATAGTTCTGCCGGTAGGGGCATTTCTCGGGAGTGACTTTTCTGCTGTGGCTGAAGAGATCCGTGCAATGAGGGAAGCCGCAGGTGAAAAAAGACTGAAGGTTATAATTGAATCGGGACTTCTGGGTGACTATGAAAATATTTTCAGGGCTTCTATGATAGCCATGGATTCAGGTGCCGATTTCATAAAAACATCCACCGGAAAAGCCAACATATCTGCAACGCCTGAAGCTGCATTTGTAATGTGCAGGGCTATATCTGACTTTTACACCGAAACGGGAATTAAAGTCGGATTTAAAGCCGCCGGAGGAATTGTAAATACATCTGATGCTGTGATTTATTATCATATTGCCAAACACTGCCTTGGGGAAGAATGGCTCAGCAACGAGTATTTCAGAATCGGAGCAAGCCGGCTTGCAAATAACATCCTGGCTGATCTTTCGGGAAATACCTGTAACTATTTCTGACAATAACCTTTTTTATTAATTCCTTTTTTCAATTATCATTACTTTTGTGAATTAATTCACAACCTTTTTATGATAATTGGCCTTTCCACCCAGGATACTTTAAAAAAAGAGCTTGGCGTCCGGATCAACCAGGTAAATCTTTTGAATGATTCTGCATTTGTCAGGGCGGAAAAGAGGCTTGATTCATTGAAGAAAATTTCTTCCGCGCAGGCACGGAAAATGACCGTTAAATTCCAGCCGGAACAAATTACACAGACTTTGGCAGATTCTGTCTGCACACGAAGTCCTATCGCGGATATAACCTTTCACGACCCCGGGAATCCAGTATTCCGCATAAAAGAAGCAGGAAACCTCGGATTTATATTCAATCCGGAAGATTTACTTGCAGTTAAACCCGGTAAACAATATACCGAAATCGTGCATGACCTCAGACCAGGTGAACCAATTCCCTCCGATCCTGTTCATAAAGACTGGGTGATTCTGATCATGCTCCTTATCGTTTTTCTGTTTTCATTCATAAAAGACTATTTCAGGTCAAAAATGCCCCAGATGATTCGTGTGTTATCCCTAAGGGGTATTAATGACCCGGCCATGAGAAATACTGCCGAAATCTTCCAATGGCAGTCGACTCTGCTAAATTTTATCACGTTCATTAGCCTTGGAATATTTATCTGGTACTCAGCAGTATCTTTAAACATTATCCTTCCCGGAATAAAATCATTCAGCTACTGGCTTGGTATTCTTGGAGTAATAATAGCAGTGGTGACTATCAGACATTTAGTTTGCAGTCTCACCGGAATCGTGAGTGAAAGAACTGAAGTATTCAACGAATATCTCACCACTATTTACCAGTCGATGAGAGCAGGCTCCATTCTGGTGCTTCTGGTTGTCATTCTGCAGATATATTCAGGCGTAATCAGCCCGAAAACCTGCATAATTGCAGGAATAATAATTCTCGCATCTTTTTATCTGCTCAGGATTTCAAGACTTTTATTAATTTTTATAAAGAGGCGTATTTCATTATTCTATTTGATTTTGTACCTTTGTGCGCTGGAAATTTTACCAGTTTTGGTGACATTGAAATATACAGGTCTTATTTAGAACAGTACTGCTGTTCTGAATGTAAAACTAAATCCGGATAGAGTTGAAAATAAAAAAGATCCTTGTATCACAGCCAGAACCGAACAATCCGAAATCACCGTATTTCGAGCTGGCAAGAAAATACAATCTGAAGATAGATTTTAAACCGTTCATACAGATTGAGGGAATTTCGGCCAAGGATTTCCGCCACCAGAAAATCAACATCCTTGATTTCACTGCTGTTATTTTTAACAGCAAGACTGCCATTGATCATTTCTTCAGGATTTGCAACGAAATGAGAATAGTGGTGCCTGATACAATGAAATATTTCTGCATTACTGAAAATGTAGCTTTCTATCTCCAGAAATATATCGTTTACAGGAAAAGAAAAATATTCCACGGCCAATCGAAGTTTCAGGACCTGATTGACGTAATTGTCAAACATAAGGAAGACTATTATTTCGTTCCTCTTTCTGAGCCGCACAATACAGAAATTCCTGAGATGCTCGACAAATACAATATCAGGTATAAGGTGGGAACTCTTTACAGGACCATAAGCAGTCATTTCTCAAACACCAACGACTTTGATTACGACATAATTGTCTTCTACAGTCCGTCAGGAGTCAAATCTCTTAAAGAGAATTTCCCTGATTTTGTCCAGGGAGATATAAAGATTGCAGCATTTGGCCCGACAACTGCCTGTGCAGTTGAACAGGAAGGACTAAGGCTAGATATAAATGCTCCGAATCCCAAGGCTCCGTCGATGACAATGGCCCTTGACGAATACCTGAAAGAACATAACAGAAATTGCAAATAATCCGTTTTTCGTATCTCCGGGAAACAGAGAGGAATTTCTTCTTCGCGGATTTTTGCATCTGCAGATATTCATGTCATGAAATATCAGGGTTTTAGCAAACCGGAACGGCTGTGCAGTATAAAGACAATTGCAGGTCTTTTTGAAAAAGGCTTTTCATTTAACACGCGGCTTCTTAAGGTAATATGGGCAGAAAGTCCTGTTCTCCTTCCGTACCCTGCCCAGGTTGCATTCAGCGTGCCAAAGAAAAAATTCAGGCATGCCGTGACAAGAAACCTGATTAAAAGAAGAATGCGGGAAGCCTACAGAAAACAAAAAAACAGCCTGTACGACTTTCTTATCTCAAATAACAAACAGATTGTGTTTATCCTGGTCTTCAGGGGAAATGAGCCTGCTGATTACCCGGAGACAGAATCAGCCGTTGCAGATGCTCTGATAAGGCTTTCCTCTGCTGTAAAGGAAAATACAGGAAAGTGTTAAATTTTTTTTAATTATAAGATGCACGAAAACAAGGTCATCTATTTCTTATTACTTTCGTCAGTCAAAAAACAGAATTCATGAAAAGGACTCCGGGCAAAAAGCTTATAATTATAACTGTTTTTGCATTAATCTGTCTGACCGGCACCGGGTTTCTTATAAATCAGGAGACTCGTGACTTCAGGATAGCAAAGAATCTGGATATTTTCTTTTCCCTTTTCAGGGAGCTGAATGTATTTTATGTTGACGAAATAGATCCTGACAAGGTTATCAGGACAGGAATAGATAACATGCTCAGGTCGCTCGATCCTTACACTGTTTACTATCCTGAATCTGAATCGGATGAATTTGATTTTATGACGACCGGAAAATACGGGGGGATTGGTTCCCTTATCAGAGCAAGTGGTGATTATACTGTAATATCCGTAGTCTATAAAGGTTTCCCGGCTGATATCGCAGGGTTAAAACCTGGTGACATTCTGATCAGGGCTGACGGTGCCTCTCTTAAAAGCCTTTCTACTGAAAAAGTGAGCGACAGGTTAAAAGGAATGCCCGGATCAGTTGTCAACCTTACAATCCTGAGGAACGGAAAAGAGATGGAAATACCGGTAAAAAGGGAAAAGATTGCGGTGCCGCCTGTGCCATACTATGGAATGATTGACTCAAATACCGGATATATAAGGTTTACAAATTTCACCCAGAACTGCGTAGAGGACGTCAGAAATGCACTCCTCTCGCTTAAAAATAACAGACCGTCACAAATTATCCTTGATCTGAGGAATAATCCGGGCGGACTGCTTACCGAGGCTGTGGAAATTGTGAATCTTTTCGTC
>JABUEV010000363.1 GCA_013314865.1 Bacteroidales bacterium
TGCCTTTGTCTTCGACCGACATGATAATGCCACTGCCATTATTTTTTGTTCTGATAGTTATATCAGGAGACTCAGGTGAATATTTGATGGCATTGTCAACAAGATTATTGACAAGATTAGTAAGATGTTCATTATCACCATAAATAACAGGTTCTTCTGCTTCGAACATAAGGTTTATCCTTCCGTTTTTCTGCTGAACCTGTATGTCGTATATTTCGACCGACCGTTCTATGACAGAGTGAAGGGAAACATTTTCAAATTTAAAATCTATTTCCTTCTTGTCGAGTGATGCAATCTGAAGTATTGTCTCAACTTTTTTATTCATCCTGTCATTTTCCTTCTTTATCATTCTGACAAAATGCCTTATGCTGTTTTCATCCTTTATCACTCTTGAATTTGTAATTGTATCGGCAGCAAGTGAAATGGTGGCTATCGGAGTTTTGAATTCATGAGTCATGTTATTAATGAAGTCTGACTTCATTTCGGATATTTTCTTTTGTCTGATTATGAAAAAGAGGCTTAAAGCGAAAGTCGCTAGCATCATGAAAGAGAAAAGAAGCGATCCTCCGAGAATCCAGGCCATTGAGCCAAGAATGAAATTAGTCCTTTCCGGAAATACTACTGAGAGAACCAGATCCTGCCTGAGAATATTGTCGGGGAAAAGTCTGATCTTATAATTGCTTTTGAGGAAATCATTTTTTGTTGACCTTTTAAAGGTTCCTTCTTCCACTATACCATTTCTGATAAGGGCAAATTCGAAAGGCGTGGTTATTCCTGAGAAAAGAAAGGATTGCTGAAGGATGTACGCAACCTGTTTCTTATCGAGTTCAAGCGTCTTCTCCCACTGGTAAACTTCAGATATCATCCTGTCGCTCATGTTTCTGAACTCACTGATTCTTTTCCTGAACCAGTCGGCAAATTCCTTCCTTTCAAGATAAACAGTTGTATCCTCGCTTACATTTGTCGACCTGTTTATCTGTACCACACCGTTCGAGTCAATTGTTCCCGAGAAAGAGTTATCTGATATCCTGACATTGAAATTGCTTCCGTCTCCCGATGAATAGGTTCCTATACTGACATAACTGTTAACCTCTCCCATGTTATTTCCGAAAAGCAAAGGATCATCGAAAAGAAAATCATTGAAAAAACTCATTTTCTGTGATGATTCGATGGAGTTGGCGGCATCACTAAGCCTGTCGGCTACTGCATTATTGAAGCTTTCATTCCGGATTCCGACGGCATTAATGATCCATACCATCTGTACGCCGATAATGCCTAATATAGACACTACCATCATTAAAATCAGCCATATAAACTTATTCCGGTTCATAACGCAAAGTTAATTTTTTGCACTATTGGAGGTTAAGGTTTTAACTTTTCATTAACTCTTATTAACTTGATTTTAACCGGATATAAGAAGAGAGGGTGTAATTTTACAATTGCTTTCATGACAACCCCTGAAAATGAGTTTGGAAATTCCGGCTCATTTTCTTTTTATACATCAAGGTTTTTAAAGAGTTTCCAGACGTCATGATCAGGTATCGGGGCGGTTATGGATACTGGTGTTTTTCTGACCGGGTGAATAAATTCAAGCCGGCGGGCATGAAGGCAGATACTGCCGTCTTCATTTGAACGCTGGGCGCCGTATTTAAGATCTCCCTTGACCGGACATCCTATTTTTGAAAGCTGGGCTCTAATCTGATGATGCCTTCCTGAATGAAGATCAATCTCAAGCAGAAAATACCTTTCAGACCTTCCTGCAATTTTATATGTAAGAGTTGATTTTAAAGAACCTTTCACTTCCTGATCGTAAACGTATGTTTTATTTTGTTTTTCATTTTTTTTGAGAAAATGGATCAGGGTTTGCTCTTCTGCCGGCGGGCGTTCCTTTACCACAGCCAGATATGTTTTTTTCACCTCCTGTTTCCTGAACAGTTCATTCATGCGGCTAAGGGCTTTGGATGTCCTTGCAAAAAGGACAACACCGCTGACAGGCCTGTCGAGCCGGTGAACCACTCCAAGAAACACATCCCCTGGTTTGCGGTATTTTTCAGCCAGGTATTTTTTTACCTTATCGTCAAGGGTTGTGTCGCCTGTTTTATCTCCCTGAACCAGATCAGAAGGATTTTTCAGAACAGCGATCAGATGATTGTCCTCATAAAGAATACTTGCCATATTAGCACTCTTCAATACTGTTCCTTCTCATTTGGAAACTCCTGGTTCCTGACATCCTGAATATATGTCTGGACTGCACCTTTTATTTCAGCGTATAAATTATGATATCTTCTCAGAAACCGGGGAGAGAACTCCTGAGTTATTCCCAGCATATCATGCAGAACGAGAACCTGTCCGTCAGTTTTTGGTCCGGCCCCGATACCTATTACAGGTATTTTAAGTGACATTGTGACTTCTCCGGCCAGTTTGGCCGGTATTTTTTCCAGAACGATTGCAAAGCATCCCGTTTTCTCAAGAAGTGCTGCATCTTCCAGGAGTTTTCTGGCTTCCTCCTCTTCCCTTGCTCTTACAACATATGTTCCGAATTTAAAGATAGACTGCGGTGTTAGTCCGAGGTGTCCCATTACCGGTATGCCTGCTGAAAGAATTCTTTCGACTGATTCAACTATTTCGCGGCCTCCTTCCAGTTTGACAGCATGTGCCCCTGTCTCTTTCATGATCCTTATTGAAGAGGACAAAGCCTCTTTTGAGTTACCCTGGTAAGTACCGAAAGGAAGATCAACCACGACAAGCGCCCTCTTTACACCTCTCACAACCGAAGCTGCATGATAGATCATGTTATCAAGCGTAATAGGAAGCGTGGTTTCATAACCGGCCATTACATTTGAAGCAGAATCTCCAACCAGAATAATGTCTATTTCGGCCTCATCAAGTATTCTGGCAAATGAATAATCATACGCGGTCAGCATGGCTATCTTCTCCCCGTTGAGCTTCATCTCCTGCAATACGTGAGTGGTGATTCTTCTGACAGTTTTATGTATCGACATAAATTCAGGTTTTGGTTAGTATGACAAAGCTACTAATTTGTTGTACATGACAAGAACGAATCAGATAAACTTTTTGACTGCCGGACATTCTGTCTTTTTGTCACCCAAATAACAAGTCTGTTTAAAAATATATGTGTCATATTTTCATAAAAATCGCTGTTTGGGTCAATGGCATAATCATTGAAGTAATTAGCTATCAAAAAACAGAAAAACATTAAAATTTACAAAATATGGGAAAAATAATAGGAATCGATCTGGGAACCACTAACTCATGTGTTGCTGTGATGGAAGGCAACGAGCCGGTTGTAATACCCAACAGTGAGGGTAAGAGGACCACTCCGTCAATAGTTGCCTTTGTGGAGAACGGTGAACGCAAGGTAGGTGATCCTGCAAAAAGGCAGGCAATAACCAACGCAAAGAAAACTGTATATTCCATTAAAAGATTCATGGGTGAGACCTATGATAAGCTTGACAAGGAGATAAAAAGAGTAACCTATACAGTTGTCAGGGGCGAAAACAATACTCCGCGGGTAAAGATAGACAACAGGCTTTATTCTCCTCAGGAGATTTCTGCCATGATTCTTCAGAAAATGAAAAAGACCGCAGAAGATTACCTTGGACAGGAAGTTACGGATGCGGTAATAACTGTTCCGGCCTATTTCAGC
>JABUEV010000364.1 GCA_013314865.1 Bacteroidales bacterium
TTATGAAACTTCGAATTTGGTGGCAGTGGGTTAACAGCAAACCTTTTTATCTCAGATGTTTTGTTTTTTTCCTGCTTATCAGGCCGGTAGCTGAGCAGTTTTACAGCCTTAAATCAATATCCCCGCTCTTTTCACCGTTGTACTGGCTGGGGGCACTCACACTTTTATTTTCAGTAATCGGAATAATAAATGGAAAAAGAATTAAATCAAAACTAGACCGGACTTTTATTTTCTGGGCTGTTCTTGTAGTTGTTTCAACAACAGCACTCTATTTCAGTTCTTCAACAATCCTTGAGTACCTTAATTATGCTACTAAACTTACAATTCCGGTTGCGGTTTATTATTTTCTTAGAGTTTTCATAAAAGATAAGGTTGATTTTACAGGACTTCTTACTACTTTTCTGCTTTCATGCATATTCCCTGTAGGATCAATATTATTTGGACTAATACGTGGCGGCTATTTCGCTGAGGGTCGTTTTGAAGGATCCTATGCAGATGTGTTCAATCATGCCTTTTATCTCTCATTCGGAACAATAACACTTCTCTACCATTACGTTAAAAGCCGCAGTGACAATAATTCCATGAAAATCAGCAGTTTGTTAATTGTTGCCGGACTTGTTATTGCCATTGCTGGCTTATGGATAATAAAACATATAGCTACAATTGCTGTTTTCATCACTGTAATTGTATTGTTTATATATATAGTCTTTCGAAAAAAACAGCAGGCAGCACTATTAATGATCGTCCTTGCCTTATTATTTATATTTTTTACAGGTGACCTTTTTTACCAGGAAGTTGTAAATCCCAGGATTGAATACGAGGTCGAAATTATTGAAGGGTCAAGGGATGTTGATCAGGCAGTTCATGGCCGGATGTCAAGATGGACATGGCTTATGGGAGACTTCAGATCAGCCCCTTTTATGGCAAAACTGGCAGGATATCCATTAAGCCTTAAGCGTTCAACACACATGATAAATATTACTCCTCACAACGATTTCCTGAGAATTATGTTTTTTACCGGCTATGCGGGTTTGATTTTCTATATTTATTTTTTATATAAAGGGTTAAAACGAGTAAAATATAGCGATGCTCCTGAAAGATTTTTTATTTATGCAGTGATTTTTTCCACTATTCTATACTCAGTGACAACTGTGCCCACTTTTTACCCCGGATATGTAAATATTCTGATGATTGCATTTGCTTACAGTGCACTGCCTGTTTTAAGACCGGTCAGAAATGCTACAGCAAAAAATTATCATAACAGGTAAAATACCGCCTCCTTTTATGGGTACGGCAGTGTGGTTTAATATACTGAAGAATTCTTCTCTGAATAATAAATTCTCCGTACAATGGTTTAATGCAAATGTTCATAAAGATTTTTCGACCCTGGGAAAAATAAATATTTTGAAGATTTGGTCAAATCTTAAGTTGTATACAAAGTTCCGCAAGCTTGTTGCTGATTTCAATCCTGACTTAATCCTTATACCGATAAGCCAGTCAACTACAGGTTTTCTCAAGGACTCAATTTATGTTTTGCTGGCCGGAAAAAGATCCAGAGTAATCCTGATGTTGCATGGAAGCAATATTCTGAAATGGCTGCAAAATTCACCCTCCTGGGTCAATCGTTATTTTTCACGTATTATGAAGAAAGCAAATGGCGTAGTTGTACTTGGTCATAAATTAAAATATCTGTTTTCTGACTGGTTCAGGGAAGAGCAAATCCATGTTGTTCCGAACGGACTCAATTTCACATTTAAACCGGTTTTTAAAATATCAGAAGATCTGATTAATGTTCGGTTTATGGGAAGTTTGATCAGGTCAAAAGGAATTCTGGAAGTTGTAAAGGCTGTCAGCTTACTTCAAGAAAAGTATAATAACTTTAACTTAATTATAAACGGGATTTGGAGGGATAAGAGGCTAAAATATGAAGTTGAAGAAATAATCAGCCAAAAGTCTCTTCCGGTAAAATATGAGGGTGAAGTAACTGGAAATGAAAAAGAAAAAGCTTATTTAAATTCTGAAATTTTTATTTTCACTCCTAACAAGCCCGAAGGGCATCCATACGTAATTATCGAGGCAATGGCTGCCGGATTGCCAATTATTTCCACTGATCAGGGTGCAATAACCGAGTCAGTGATCGACGGCGTGAATGGTTTCATTGTAAAGCCAAACTGCCCGGAAGAAATAGCTGACCGGCTAAGATATCTTATTGAGAATCCTAAGGAAAGACTTAGAATGGGTAGAGAGTCGCGAAGACTTTACGAAGAGAACTTCACTGAAGAAAAAATGGTGGAACGACTGGCGGAGGTTTTTAATAAAGTTCTATCACAAAATCAATTATGATGCACCAACTCACACAACAGCTTAAGTCTGGAAAAATGGAGATTCTCGAGGTGCCGTTTCCGGCATTGGGAAAAGGACAGGTGCTTGTCCGGAACCACTACTCTCTTATAAGTGCCGGAACCGAAGGAAAAACTGTCTCTGATGCAAGGAAGGGATACGTCGCAAAGGCCATCAGCCGACAGAAAGAGGTGAAAATGGCATTGGAGCTCATTAAAACACAAGGACTGAAATCTGCCCTGAATGTTGTTATGAATAAACTTGAGGCTCCTTCACCTCTTGGCTATAGCTGTGCCGGCGAAGTCATTGCTGTTGCTGAGGATGTCAGAGATCTTAACCCGGGCGACCTTGTTGCCTGCGGTGGACAGGGAGCATGGCACGCAGATATAGTGGCGGTCTACAGAAACCTTTGTGTTAAACTTCCTCCTTACATAAACCTCCAGCATGCTGCCTTTACAACCGTTGCATCCATAGCAATCCAGGGTATCAGACAGGCTGATCTCCAGACAGGCTCAAACTGTGTTGTAATTGGTCTGGGGCTCGTTGGTCAACTGACTGTCCAGATACTTAACGCCTCAGGTATCAAAGCAATAGGCATCGACCTTGATGAATCAAAGGTGAAACTGGCTCTTGAATCTGGTGCGAACTTTTCATTCAAACGTGACCAGGAAGGTCTTGAGGAACTAATCCTTGAAGCAACAAACGGTTATGGGACAGATGCTGTGATTATTACTGCCGCTTCATCATCCAATGATCCTGTGGAACTGGCAGGTGCACTTTGCCGCCAAAAGGGCAAAGTGGTAATTGTCGGTGCAGTTCCGACAGGCTTTACCAGAACAAACTACTACCGGAAAGAGCTTGACCTTAGGATGTCATGTTCCTATGGTCCGGGTCGTTACGACCCTCTCTATGAGGAGAAAGGAATTGACTACCCGGCCGGATATGTACGCTGGACGGAAAACCGGAATATGCAGGCTTTCGTTGACCTTCTCTCAGCCGGAAAACTGAAAATTGAAAAACTTATTTCACACGTCTTCTCCCTTGAAGAAGCCCCTGAAGCATATAACATTATACTTTCCCGCAAAGAGCCATTTACCGGGATCCTTATACGGTACGAAAATAAAAAGGACCTTACAGACACAATAAAAATCAGCAGTGTTACTTCCAGCCCTGGACTGCCTGTGGCAGGATTCATCGGCGCCGGCAATTTTGCGATGAATATGCTTCTGCCTGCAGTCAAAAAGCTTGTAAGCCTCAGAGGTGTGGCAACGGCCGAGGGAAACAGTTCACTTTATGCCGGTAAAAAATTCGGGTTCGGTTATTG
>JABUEV010000365.1 GCA_013314865.1 Bacteroidales bacterium
GGGACTAACAAATGACCAGCTCAGAGATCTGACCCTTGAACTGAAAGCTGAAATTCTTAAGTATGTTGAATCAGACGAAAACGAAATCAGGAACCTGAGGGAAAATGCAGAAAATGAAGAAGATGTTGACAGAAAAGAGGAGCTGTACAACCGGATTGACAAGCTGGAAAAAACTATAGATGAGAAACTTGAAGAGATACTCGACAAAGTTCTGCCAAGGGCTTTTGCTATTGTAAAGGAAACAGCCAGGCGTTTTAAGGAAAACAGCGTTCTTGAAGTAACTGCCCGTCAGTATGACAGGGATCTGGCTGCTTCAAGACCCTCGGTGACAATAAAGGGAGATAAGGCATACTGGAACAACAGATGGGTTGCCGGAGGCAATGAGATCCTCTGGGATATGGTTCATTATGACGTTCAGCTTATTGGAGGTGTGGCACTTCATAAAGGCAAAATAGCTGAAATGAGTACAGGTGAAGGCAAAACCCTGGTAGCAACACTGCCTGTATTCCTTAATGCTCTTGCCGGCAGGGGCGTTCATGTGGTCACTGTCAATGACTACCTTTCTAAACGTGATTCTGAATGGATGGGTCCCATATATGAGTTCCACGGACTGACGGTTGACTGTATCGACAAACATCAGCCTAACTCGGCCGACAGAAGAAAAGCGTATAACGCCGACGTCACCTTTGGAACCAACAATGAGTTCGGGTTTGATTACCTCCGCGATAATATGGCAATAAACCCGGAGGACCTTGTCCAGCGAAAACATCATTATGCTATTGTCGATGAAGTGGATTCAGTGCTTATTGATGATGCCAGAACCCCTCTGATAATCTCAGGACCGACTGCTAAAAGTGACACTCAGCAGTTTGATGAGCTTAAGCCCATGGTGGAGAAGCTGGTAAGTGCCCAGAAAAAACTGGTCACACAAGTACTGGCCGATGCAAAAAAGCTTATAGCTGAAGGGAAAGACGAAGAAGGAGGAATGCTGTTACTGCGGGCACATAAAGGACTGCCTAAAAACAATGCCCTTATTAAGTTCCTCAGTGAGGAGGGCAACAAATCACTTTTGCTGAAAACTGAGAACTTCTACATGCAGAACAACAGCAAAGACATGCCTAAAGTAACTGATGAACTATACTTTATAATCGACGAAAAGGCAAATACGATAGAACTGACTGAAAAGGGACTTGATCTTATTTCCACTTCAGTGGAAGATGCTAACTTCTTCATCCTTCCTGACGTTGGTTCAAGAATTGCCGACATCGAGAAAGAAGGCCTTTCCGAACTTGAAAAACTCAGAAAGAAGGATGAACTCCTTCAGGATTATGCAGTTAAGTCCGAACGGGTGCATACCATGACTCAACTGCTTAAGGCTTATACTCTGTTCGAGAGAGACGTCGAATATGTCGTCATAGATAATAAGGTAAAGATTGTGGATGAGCAGACAGGACGTATTCTTGAAGGAAGAAGGTATTCAGACGGACTTCATCAGGCAATTGAAGCAAAGGAAAATGTGAAGGTAGAGGAGGCCACACAGACCTATGCAACTATTACCCTTCAGAACTACTTCAGAATGTATCACAAGCTAGCAGGTATGACAGGTACAGCTGAAACCGAGGCCGGTGAATTCTGGAATATATATAAACTGGATGTTGTTGTAATTCCGACCAATAAACCTGTTATACGAATCGACAGGGAAGATATAGTCTATAAAACAAAACGTGAAAAATATAATGCAGTAATAGACGAAATAATGAAGATGTACAAGGAGGGCAGACCGGTGCTTGTGGGTACAACTTCAGTTGAAATATCCGAATTGCTTAGCAGAATGCTTAAGATGAAAGGCCTCAAACATAATGTACTTAATGCAAAGTTTCATCAGAGGGAGGCAGAGATTGTTGCAGAGGCAGGGAAAAGAGGCACAATAACCATTGCTACGAACATGGCAGGCCGTGGTACTGATATAAAACTCACTGATGAAGTAAGGGAAGCAGGAGGCCTTGCAATTATAGGAACTGAACGGCATGAGTCAAGACGAGTTGACCGTCAGCTTAGAGGCCGGTCAGGCCGTCAGGGTGACCCTGGTACCTCCCAGTTCTTTGTCTCACTCGAGGATGACCTGATGAGACTCTTCGGATCTGAAAGGATTGCAGGAATAATGGATAAGCTGGGACTGAAGGACGGCGAAATGATCCAGCATCCGATGATTACAAAATCGATCGAGCGTGCTCAGAAGAAAGTGGAGGAGAACAACTTTGGGATCAGAAAAAGACTTCTGGAATATGACGATGTGATGAACGCCCAGAGGGAAGTGATTTATAAAAAGAGACGTCATGCTCTTCTGGGTGAACGACTCTCAGTCGATATAGCAAATATGATGTATGATGTAACTGAAAACCTTGTTGATACCTATCATAAAGATGGCG
The DNA here is from genome assembly GCA_013314865.1 of Bacteroidales bacterium. GTDB lineage: Bacteria > Bacteroidota > Bacteroidia > Bacteroidales > VadinHA17 > LD21. The sequence goes on from JABUEV010000365.1 coordinate 2,430, forward strand.
ACTTTGAAAGCTTCGAACTTGATCTTATACGCTCATTCTCAATTGATTCACCGGTACTGAAGGAAGAGTTCCTGAGAAGCGGACCGGAGGAAATAATTGAAAAGGTTTATAGCAAAGTAGTTGACACTTACAGAAGAAAAGTTGAAACCATTTCTCAGCAGGCTTACCCGGTAATTAAAGATGTTTATGAAAGGATGGCTCATGCTTATGAGAATGTTGTTGTTCCTGTATCAGACGGATTACGTGTTTTTCAGGTTGTTACAAATCTGAAGGCCACGGTTGAATCGGAGGGAAAAGAACTGGCAAGATCTTACGAAAAGACGGTGGTTTTGACCACCATTGATGAAGCCTGGAAAGAGCACCTGAGGGAGATGGATGATCTGAAACAGTCGGTGCAGAATGCCACTTATGAGCAAAAAGATCCTTTGCTTATTTACAAGTTTGAATCATTTGAGCTCTTTAAATCAATGATCTTGAAGATCAATAAAGACGTTGTTAGCACACTCATGAAAGGCCATATACCGATTCAGAACACTGATCAGGTTAGAGAGGCACAAAGACGCCGCCAGATGGATATGAGTAAGTACAGGGCTTCCAAAAGTGATTTTTCACAATACAGCTCTACAGCTGGAGGTTCACCAGATAAGCCACAGAAATCAGAACCAGTCAGGGTAGATAAAAAAGTCGGGAGGAATGACCCGTGTCCGTGCGGCAGCGGCAAGAAATATAAACATTGTCATGGAATGCAGCAACCAGCTGCACCTGGAGCACGCCCAACTTCCTGATTACATTTTTACAAATTCTTCCACAGCTTTCTGGATCCTGGAATATGTAACCCTGCTGACGGGAACCAACGGCAGTCTCAGGTTGTTCTGGCAAAGATTCATTGCATGAAGCATTGCTTTAATTCCAGAGGGATTCCCTTCAACAAAACAAAGTTCAATAAGTTCAATAATCCTGTATTGTATATCCCTTGCAGTCTTAAAATTGTTCTTCATAGCATTGTTAACCAATTCACAACACTGCGTTGGAAAAGCATTGGCAAGAACTGAAATAACGCCCGATCCTCCTGCAGCAATAATAGGAAGAGTCATCAGGTCATCACCTGAAATGACGATGAAATTATCCGGCTTGACTCTGAGTATCTTCATTATCTGATTCATATCTCCCGAGGCTTCTTTTATTCCAACAATATTTTCACAATCATTGGCAAGCTGGAGGCATGTG
>JABUEV010000366.1 GCA_013314865.1 Bacteroidales bacterium
TTTGATGAAAACTCAGTTTCTTCTCCGGTTAGAAAAACCAGATTGTTTTTTGACTGATTCAGCGACATCATCAGATTCTCCCTCAGAAGTCTAAGGGAATATGAAATAAAATTCTTCTGGGCTTCTCTTCCTATTGCTGAAATTTCTTCAGTCCATGAAACAACTGAAACTATATCGCGCTTCCAGGCCAGTCTCATCAGGTTCCTGAAATAGTTCAGGTTTAAAATAGTAGATTCTTCACTGCGGCACAGTTCAATTGCTTTTATCAAATTCCCCCTTGCCACATGTGCAAGACCCGAAGCCTTGTCGGCCGGCAGGTTATAGTGGTCGATGAGGTATGAGGCAACATCCTGCCTGCTGAAGGACGGGATTTTCAGATAAAGGCATCTTGACAATAGTGTAGGAATTACTTTATCGGGCTCATCAGATACAAGCAGAAACAAGGTTTTTTCAGGAGGCTCCTCGATGAGTTTAAGCAATTTGTTGGCAGTGGCAAGGTGCATTTTTTCTGGAAGCCAGATAATCATTACCTTGAAATCAGATTCAAAACTTTTAAGCGACAGCTTCTTTATTATTTCTGCTGCTTCCTGCGAAAAAATGAGCCCCTGAGCATTTTCCACATCTATAAATTCAAGCCAGCTGTTGAGGGTAAAATACGGGGACTGGCCAAGAAATTCTCTCCATTGTGATATGAATGTGTCGCTTACAGGTTCATTGTTTTTCTTGTCTTTAATAACTGGAAATACAAAATGAAGATCGGGATGAATCAATTTCTCATATTTTAAGCACGACCTGCATATTCCGCAGGAATCACTCTCTGTCCGGTTTTCACAGGATAAGTACTGCGCATAGGCCAGTGCAAGAGCAAGACTGCCACACCCCTCAGGCCCGGTAAAAAGCTGTGCGTGGCTTACTCTTCCCTGTAAAACAGAGCGGCGAAGTATGTCAATAGTTGTCTTATGCCCCGGAATCTGAGAAAATTTCATTGCATCTGTTTCCTAATCCTGGTTTTTACAGGTGAGCCAAAGCTGAGTCATAATCGGGTTCCTGTGCTATTTCCGGTACGAGTTGAGTGTAAATGACTTTGCCGTTTTCATCCACTATAACCACGCTTCTGGCATATAATCCTTTGAGAGGGCCGTCTGTCATTTCAATGCCATAAGCCTTGCCAAATCCTGTATCGCGGAAACCCGACAAGGTGATGACATTCTTTATTCCTTCAGTTGAACAAAAACGGTTATGTGCAAAAGGAAGATCTTTCGAAACAGCCAGAATAATTACATCAGGTTTTTCTGAAGCTAATTGATTGAATTTCCTGACAGAAGTTGCGCATACCGAGGTGTCAAGGCTGGGAAAAATATTTATCAGAATCTTTTTACCTTTCAGTTCAGATAAAGATAAATTACTGAGGTCAGATTTTACCAGTGTAAAATCCTGAGCAAAAGTGCCTTTAAGGGGAAGCTCGCCGGAAGTGTTTACCGGATTGCCTTTAAATGTAATTCTTGCCATAATTTTTTCTTCAAATTTAGTGATTACTTTTAATTTGTCTTGTCAGGAAATAAACCCTGATTTTAATTAATTGTTTACACAAGTTGACTGCATGCTTCATATTTTTAATAAAAAAAGAGTAGGTTTGCAGAAGAAATTTATTAATCTGTATAAATATTTATAGTCTATGAAAATGATTGATGACTTCAATTTCAAAGGTAAGAAAGCGATTGTCAGGGTAGATTTCAATGTACCTCTCGACAAACAGACCCTTGAAGTGACTGATGATACACGCATTCGTGGCGCATTGCCTACAATCAGGAAAATAACAGGCGACGGTGGATCTGTAATTCTGATGTCCCATCTTGGCAGACCTGCCGGAAGAATGGAAAAATATTCACTTAAGCCTGTAATTCCTGTTCTTGAAAAATACCTCGGCAAGAAAGTGCTTTTTGCAAATGACTGTCTGGGAGAAGAGGCTGAAAAGTTAGCCGCAGGACTTAAACCTGGCGACATTTTGTTGCTTGAGAACGTCAGATTTTATCCCGAAGAAGAGGGTAAGCCAATTTTACCGGAAACAGCAACTGAGGAAGAAAAGAAGGCAGCAAAAGCTGAACTGAAACTGAAACAGAAAGAACTGGCAAAAAAACTGGCAAGCTATGCCGAGGTTTACGTTAATGATGCTTTCGGTACTGCACACCGTGCCCACGGAACAACTGCCGTGATTGCAGATTATTTCCCTGAAGACAGGAAGATGTTCGGATATCTTATCAACAGTGAACTGGCTGCAATGGACAGAGTTCTTAACAATGCACAGAAACCCTTTACTGCAATAATGGGAGGAGCTAAAGTGTCAGACAAAATCCTTCTGATAGAAAATCTTCTGAACAGGGTCGACAACCTGATTATCGGAGGCGGTATGACTTATACATTTATAAAAGCAAAAGGCGGAAAAATCGGTAATTCACTCTGTGAAGAGGATAAGCTTGACCTTGCACTTAAAATTATTGAAAAGGCAGCCGAAAAGGGAGTCAAATTGTATCTGCCTGTTGACAGCCTCAACGGAGATAAATTTGACAACAGTGCCAATACTTCCCTGACTCCTGTTGATGCAGTTGAGGACGGATGGATGGGGATGGATATCGGACAAAAAACTATTGAGATTTTCAGCGAAGTGATTAAAAACTCTAAAACCATTCTCTGGAATGGTCCTATGGGAGTGTTCGAGATGGAGAAGTTCTCGGGAGGCACTACCGCCATCGCCAAAGCAATTGCAGATGCCACCGCAAAGGGTGCATACAGCCTTATCGGAGGAGGTGACTCAGTTGCTGCCATAAACAAAAACAAGCTGGCTGACAAGGTCAGCTATGTCTCAACTGGCGGAGGCGCTATGCTTGAATATATGGAAGGGAAAAAACTGCCCGGAATTGTTGCCATAAGGGGTGAATGACCATCTTGACAAAGCTGTTTAATAAAGACGGGAATGTCGGAAAGAATTTAAGACATCCCCGTTTTTTTTCATATATTTGCCTATATGAAGACCAGGTCTGCTTTAATATTGTTAATTATCCTTCTGTTGCAGGTTTCATGCAAAAAGGATGATGCCATTCCAACCTCCGGCATTGCAACTATAAACAATACTACGGAGTTCAGTACAACTTATTATGTTTACGGATTTCTATTCTCGGAGGCAAAGCTGGTATCAACACTCGACAAACCTGCCCCTGACATTACAGTCGACAGCGACGGCACAAATCTCCTTCTGCAGACAAACAATTTTAAAAACTCATTCTTTCTTTTCGGAGAATATAACAGCGAAACGTCAGCTAAAGCAGCTTTTGACAATCTTTCTTCAGCAAATGTAACTCAATGGGAAGGTCTGGCTTATCCCCTGAAAGTAAACCAGATATGGATTTACAGGTCAGGAACTGAAAAATATGCCAAAATAAGGATTATTTCACTGCTGGCTGAATTAAGGTCAGGAAGGAATTATGCTGAGTGCACATTTGAGTGGGTTTACCAGCCGGACGGGTCTTTAACTTTTCCAGTAAAATGACAGAGGATCTTAAAAAGGAAATCTTTAATCTAAAAGACTCTGTAAGGTTTTCTGAATCAGCCCTGAAGATTTTCGGATATCAGATGCAAAAT
>JABUEV010000367.1 GCA_013314865.1 Bacteroidales bacterium
GAGGCAGAGGACTGGTCGGAGAACCGACCGGAACTCCTGAATAATCCGGAATAAATGACCTGGTTTTAATTCTGCCAGAATACTAAATATATTTACAGGAAGAGAAAATTCATTAATAACTTAAACTGATACAAATGAACACATTCGTACTTTTCTTTTCGGGCTCCCTGCAAACCACCCAGTCAACCGGACAGGCAAATCCGCTGGTTACTCTTCTGCCGCTCATCCTGGTCTTTGTTGTGTTTTATCTCTTTATGATCAGACCTCAGATGAAAAAGCAAAAGGAACTTGCCAATTACAGAAATTCTCTGAAAAAGGGGGATAAGGTGGTGACAACAGGAGGTATCTACGGGAAAATATATGAAGTTAAGGATAACTATGTCATGCTTGAGGTTGGCGGTGATCTCAAACTGAAGGTCGACAAAAGCGCTTTGTTGAAAGATCCTACTGATATCGAACAGAAATAAATACTGTGAATCTGCAGCCGGTGTGAGAAGAAAACCGGATATATGGTATGAAAAGGTCTTTAAGAAGGAAAAATTTGTCGTCAACAGAGATGCCATTACCTTTTCCTTTTTTCTGATTCTTTCATTTATACTGTGGTACCTCAATTCTCTCGGAAAAGACATCGAAGCCGAGGTAAGTTACCCGGTAAAGTACATCAATATTCCCAGAGAAAGGGTAATTGTGGATGATCTGCCTTCAAAACTCGACCTTTATCTTAGAGGACCTGGCTATTCGATACTGAAACTTAAACTGACATCCGGCCGCACGCCGGTTGTAATAGATATTGCTTCTGTGAGCTACAGAAGAGTACCCGGCAGCAAGACACTGAGCTATTATATCAAAACTTCGGTCCTTGCTCAGAAACTTGCAAACCAGCTTAGAACTGAATGCTCAGTAGTATCTATAAAACCGGATACATTGTTCTTTTCATTCGACAGGATCATATCAAAAAAAGCGCCTGTTACGCCCAGCCTCGAAATTAATACAGCAAGGCAGTACTTCCTCAGCAGTCCGCTTAAAACTGAACCTGACAGTGTGATGATAACAGGACCTGCCAGAATTCTCGATACAGTTAAATCTGTCAAAACCAGGTACCGTAAGCTTACAGGTCTCTATGACGCTGTAGAAAAGGAAATACCGTTGGAAAAGTGTAAGTTGTACACTTTATCAGAAAGGCGAGTGAAAGTAATTGTGCCGGTCGAACAGTTTACGGAAGCAGAAATAGCTGTTCCCATAAGCATACGGAATGTGCCCGACTCAATAGAATTGAAAATCTTTCCTGATGCCGTTACAGTAAAGTGCCTGGTGGCTGTATCTGATTACAAAAAAATCAGCGAAACGCCATTTGAGGTAACTATTGATCTGAAAAAAGTTGACTTACAGAAAGCTGACAAAATAGCGGTAGAGGTATCAAATATACCTTCATTTGTCAATTCACTCAGGTTCTCACCTGAAAAAGTTGATTTTCTGGTCGAGAAAAAAGCAAGATGAATTTGTTCAATATGCCGGGAAAAATTGCGAAACCATTGAAAATAGGGGTTACCGGAGGCTTCGGGAGCGGAAAAACTTCAGTATGCAGGGTATTCAGCATCCTTGGCGTGCCTGTATTTTACGCTGATCCTGAGGCAAGAGCAATTATGGAATCTGATAAATCGGTTATTGAAAAAATAAAGAGTGCAGTAAAGAAGGATGTGTATGCGTCAGGCTCTCTTGACCGTCAAATGCTTGCTGATTTAATATTTAAGGATGAAAGCCTCCTTAAGAAGATAAATTCTATTGTTCACCCTGCCCTGTACCGGCATTTCTTGCAGTGGTCGGAAAAACAGGATGCACCCTATGTAATAATTGAAGCAGCAATTCTAATTGAAAGCGGTGGAAGAGATTATGTTGATAAAATCATTTCAGTGATAGCACCCCTTGAAGAACGAATTGCAAGAATAACACTGAAAAACAAGCTTACAAGGGAGCAGGTCATGGAGCGGATAAGAAATCAGACCGATGACGATACAAGAATTAAATATTCCGATTATGTAATATACAACTCAGACGATGACATGATAATTCCTGAAATCCTCAGGATACATGAAGATATTCTTAAGAGCATTAAAACCAGCTGAATAATTATGGGAAACTACGGCAAATGGATAGGAGGCGGACTTGGATGGGTGATGGGAGGACCAATAGGCGCTCTGCTGGGCTTCCTTGTCGGATCAATAGTTGACTCAACCTCCGTCGTTACCACGCATTCAGATAACAGAACACCGGGCAAAACATCATCAGGCGACTTTGGTATAAGCCTGCTGGTCCTTGTGGCCGCTGTCATGAAGGCTGACAAGCGGGTTCTGAAGTCTGAACTCAATTATGTAAAACAGTTTTTTGTCAGGCAATTCGGCGAAGTATCAGCAGGTCAGGCACTCATTCTTCTAAGGGACCTTCTTAAACAGGAAATCCCGGTAAAAGATGTATGTGTTCAGATAAGTAAAAATATGGACTATTCGTCCAGACTCCAGCTATTGCACTTTCTCTTCGGAATCTCCATGGCCGATGAACAGGTGCACCTTTCTGAACTGGAAGCTATAGAAAAGATGTCAGTCTATCTGGGCATTTCAGATACCGACTACCGGTCAATTAAGAATATGTTTGTCCCCGATACCGACTCAGCCTATAAAATTCTTGAGATAGAACCCGGCGTTTCTGATGAAGAAGTAAAAAAAGCATACAGACGAATGGCTATGAAATACCATCCCGACAGGGTAAGCCATCTTGGAGATGACTTTAAAAAGGCTGCAGATGAGAAATTTAAGAAAGTCAAGGAAGCTTATGAAACAATTAAAAAACAACGAAATATTGTCTGAACTGAATAATAGTCTTTATTCCCTTTATTATCAGTCATTTTGTCTTAATCTAGATATCAGGTCCTGCTGATGCAGGAATTATCCCCTTAAAGAAAAACAGCAAGTATTTGAAATAATTTTCATAACAAAATTTAAATTTGCACAAACAAATAATTGACTGATGATACTCAAAGATATTCTATCTATTTCAGGTGAGCCGGGGCTTTTTAAATTTCTTGCCCAGGGGAAAAATTCCATTATTGTTGAACATCTGGAAACAGGAAAGAGGACAACTGCCTTCAGTTCTGCAAAGATCAGCTCGCTTGAGGATATCTCCATTTTTACAGATAGTGAGGATCTGCCTCTTGGTAAAGTTTTTGACAGGATTTATGAAAAAGAAAACGGCGGTCCGACAGTTGATACCAAAACTTCTCCGGAAAATCTGAAAAAATATTTTGAAGAGATTGTCCCGGATTATTCAAGGGAGAAAGTATATCTGAGCGATATCCGGAAGGTTTTTAACTGGTACAATATCCTGCACAGGAAAAACATGCTGATAAGGGAAGAACCGGAGCAAAAAGGTGCTGATGAAACAGCAAAACCTGAATCGCCGGCTGAAACTGAGTCTGTTAAGAATAATGCCTCTAAGAAGAAAACGGCCGAGCCTGCCGCGAAGAAAAAGGCATCAACAAAAAAATCAAAGTAAAAAAATAAAATCACCGATGAATTTTGGAGGGGATGAGGTGGTGTATGATTATGCCGCTTCAAAGAT
>JABUEV010000368.1 GCA_013314865.1 Bacteroidales bacterium
TAATTACATATTGCCTCATTGGCTTAAGTATCTTGCCACCGTAAAATTCTCCGCTAAGGTTTATGTCCTCATAGGTGTAATGATCAATATTTTCATAAATGAACGGGTCAATTTTAAAATAGAAATCCTTTTTGTCGTATATGCCTTCCAGCCCCGGGATATTATCATAGAAGATGTAAGAATAATTCACAGTGTTCACTATAGGGTACTGTTTCCGGCTTTTCAGGCCTGATTTGTTATTCGGGTCGTCAATATAAAGTTCCGCCTCAGTCAGCTGGATCAGATTTCCGATATCTTCGATAAGAGGATTGCCATACTGATCTTTTTTGTCGGTTTCAACTGCCATCCGGATGGAGTCTATATTCTGAAGGTGTATTTTAAAGGTATCGTAGCTGAATCTGAATTTATGTCCGTAAAAAGTAAAAAGGCCTGCCTGTACGACACCGTCAAATTCAAATCCCCTGTTCTTATCTATTGTTAGTTTTCGTTCATAAGGATATATTGCAACTCTCTGTGAATCGCTTAGAAATACTCCTGCAACTCCGTTAACAGTAAGCTTCAGGTCTTTGAGATTCAGTATTGCATTATCCACAGGCGCTTTTGTCTCACTCAGGATTCTCAAAACGTCATAATCTTTTCTTTTGGCGTAGGAATCGATATAGTCTTTAAGTTTCTTTTTGACAGTTATTTCACCGCTGGTCCGGTCAAAAAATACAAAACCCTTGTTTGCCATGTCAATGCAGAGACCGGTGACAACCTCCTCCGGCTTGTTAAGCCATTTTGCAAATTCAGAAACAGGAAAGGTCTCGGAATAGTAATAATCGCTGAATTGTTTTATTCTGGAAAGAGGGTGGTAATTATCGAGACCCATGAGCTGGAGAAAGTAATCTGCATTAAAGAATGACTCCGATTCAAAAACAGCCTGACCTAAAGCGGCACCTCTTGCTCTTGTCATTTGTACTTCCGGACTGTCCATATTCCATGTCAGGTATTCAAAATACATGTCCAGCCTGTGAAAGGAATCATAGTAAGGGCTGTTTGAGATGGGATTACTGGTTCTGAAAAGATTTACCTGCCGGTTAAGAGACGAATATGACAGCCCGAGGTTCGAATGAAATATAGAGTCTTTTCCGACATACATTCTGGCCGACACCTCCTGGCTTGCCAGTCCTGAACGTGAAAATATGAATTCAGTGGAAATAAGCTTCATAAACAGGGTGTCTTTTCTGAATATGAGAATCTCTGCAGGGTCCTGCATTGTTCCCGTTACTTTAGTGTTTGCTCCTTCGAAAGCCAGCCCTCCTTTAAAGTTAATATCCCTGTAGAAATTTTCTATTTCGAACTGCCGGGTATAGGTCTGAAATCTTGGATAAGTTGATTTCTCCTTATTTGCTGAAATGGTTGCCTGGTCTGACAGTACCCCGTAAACAGGCTGTTTGAAATAAGAAGAATGAAAAAGTAGTGCCGAGTCGACGGTAAAACTGTTTTTTGTGACATCCAGAGTGTATTTCCCCAGCTCAGCATATATATCCGACCGTGTGAAACCTGCTTTTTCCCATGTTACTATACCTTTTGTGCCTCTGAATATCTGATGATCAGGATAATATTCTCCGGAGGCTTCATAAATTTCCGTACTGTCCTTCTGATAATAGCAGGTAAGAGTTGCGTTGTTGATGACAATCTTGAAGATCGTGTCATGTACAAATTTAAAATCTGTCTCTTTTGCCTTCCATTTGACAGTTCCGGTATTTATCAGGATATTTTCTTTAATCAGAAGACTGGTGTTATGTACATAGCTGATAATGGACTGGTTTGTAACGCCAGGATCAAAGAGCATTTCACTCATGCCTGTCAGCCAGTAACTGAGAAACGAGTCATCCCTTTTAGACTCAATGAAAGTGTTAAGTGTCTCAAGGAATTCTGAGAAATGAGGAATGGCACGCATGTTCCTGCCCACAAGCTGAGTTGAGAGGTCAAGTATAAGAGACATGTTAGCCCTGCTGAAAGCGGCGCTGTCCCATCTGCTTATGAATGCATCAAGATTGATCTTCTGGTTCTGGTCGAGATTCTGACCCATAAAATTAATGAGCTCTTCCCTGAATCTTCCCGGATCACCTGAAAAGACCTTTTGCTCCTGTGCATGCATCACAGAAGGAATCATGAAGACCAGAAATGCAGATATGGGCAGCAGCCTGCCTTTCATCTTTCCGGGGTATTAATAATTGTCTGGACTGTCTACACAGCCTCGACTATAGCAATAAAATCTTCTTTCTTCAGAGATGCTCCACCTATCAATCCACCGTCAACATCAACTTCTGCAAAAATCTCCCGTGCATTTGATGGCTTACAGCTTCCTCCGTATAAAATTGTAAGATCCTGTGCCGCACCAATACCATATTTATTTTCCACAAGATCCCTTATGAACTTATGCATTTCCTGGGCCTGTGATGGTGTTGCCGTAAGACCTGTTCCTATAGCCCACACAGGCTCATAGGCAATGACTATTCGTGAAAAATCCTCTGCCGAAAGACTGAATAATCCTTCTTCCAGTTGTCTTTTTACTACATCAAAATGTATACCCGACTCTCTTTCCTGGATCACTTCGCCACAGCAGAAAATAACTTTAAGCCCGGCTTTCAGTGCCTGGATCGTTTTTTTCAAAAGTGTTTTGTTGTCCTCATTATAATAAGTTCTTCTTTCCGAGTGTCCGATGATAACAAACTGAGCACCGGTACTCCTGATCATTACTGCTGACACTTCTCCTGTATAAGCGCCTGATGGTTCAGAAGCACAATTCTGTGCACCCAGAAACACATTTCCATCCTTAAGAATATCGGCAACCCCTGCCAGATGTATGAAAGGAGGGCATAGAACCACTTCAGCTTTTGTTGACGGTTTCTGCCTGAAATAATTGTTTATGGATTCAGCCAGCCTGTATCCTTCATTCAGATCCATGTTCATTTTCCAGTTCCCTGCAACGATTTTCTTTCTCATGTTTTAGTGTTTTAAGTTATTATGAATTAATCCTGTCTTTCCCTTTATTAAACAAAACAATCACCAGGTAAACTGAAAGGATAATCATACCTGATGTTATAACGGTAACAATACTTAATCTGTTGTCCAGTGTTCCGATCTGTTTTCCTGAAAGATTTCCCTGAAACCATTCTTTTTCAGGCAGGTTTGCCCATGACCATTTACCGGTTATTGTTCCTTTCTTCAGAAGCATATATCCCGGATCAGCCCTTACCATAGATTTCAGTGTCACCTCATCTCCCGAGCAGATGGTATAATCATTTGAAAATTTCTTTATTTCATTGCTTCCGGAAGAAGTGAGTACGTAAAAGTTAATTCCGTTTGCAAGACAGAATCTTCCTCTTTCAAAACCTTCATTCAAACGTTCAGGCTTTACCTTTTCAAGCTTCTTGACTATCATAAGCAATGTATATGATTCATCTGTCAGAAGCTTTTCAGTTATATCTTCATTTTCAGGGGTTGTAAAGCTGAAACCGTGGATGGGAGGTTCATAGCACTTCTTTTTCAGAACAGATTTCTGGTCTATAAACTTCCATGAAGTATCATCTGCCGGATAATTTTCGAC
>JABUEV010000369.1 GCA_013314865.1 Bacteroidales bacterium
GCTACAATAGAGCTGGGAGGTTCAAACTATGTATTCTGGGGAGGCCGTGAAGGTTATATGAGTCTCCATAACACTGATATGAAGCGTGAACTTGACCATATGGCAATGATGCTCTCACTCGCACGCGATTATGGCAGGAAAAACGGATTCAAAGGAACCTTTCTCATTGAGCCTAAACCAATGGAGCCGACAAAACACCAGTATGATTACGATGCTGCAACAGTCATTGGCTTCCTCAGGCATTACGGACTCGATAAGGACTTTAAGCTGAATATAGAGGTAAATCACGCAATTCTTGCGGGACATACATTTGCTCATGATCTCCAGGTTGCAGCTGATGCCGGCATGCTCGGAAGCATAGATGCCAACAAGGGAGACTATCAAAACGGATGGGATACAGATGAGTTTCCTACAAATATTTATGAACTTACCGAAGCAATGATGATTATACTTCAGGCCGGAGGATTTGCCACCGGAGGCGTAAATTTTGACGCCCATATCAGAAGAAACTCGACTGATCCTGATGACATTTTTATCGCCCATATCAGCGGAATGGACAATTTTGCCAGAGCCCTGATTATTGCCGATAAGATTTTAAAGGAAAGTGATTATCTGAAAATGAGAAAGAAAAGATATGAGTCGTTCGACAAGGGTAAAGGAAAGGATTATGAAAAAGGAAAACTGTCCCTTGAAGACCTGAGGAATATTGCCCTTAAGTCCGGAGAACCGGCCAAAATAAGCGGCAAGCAGGAGTTGCTTGAACAGCTCATTAATATGTACATTGAATAGAATGAGCCAGATCGGCAGATACCTGCAGATCAATGCCTCTGCCCAGTCGGCTGATTATATAGAAAATAAGAAACAGTTTCACCTGTTTTCGTTGCTGACCGAGCAGAGGCATCCTGCTACAATGAACTTAAGTCAGACTGTCAGGAAAAGCACCCTGGAAGGTCTGAAGATGCTGTTATCAGTTGACAATGACATCTGCAGGAAGATAGAAGACCTTTCGAAGAATCCTCAGGTGCTTTACAAGGCTTCAGAGGCAATTGTCAGAGCTGTCAGGAACAGGCATAGGATATATTTCTACGGATGCGGATCGACAGGAAGGCTTGCCAAGTTTATGGAAAGCACACTTTGGAGGCCATTCTGGAGAAAAATAAAGGAATCACCTGTATGGGCAAAAGCTGAAAATCACCTGCCTCACGACATCGAAAATTATCTTACAGGCGAGATGACCGGAGCCGACAGGGCACTTATCAGCTCACTGGAAGGCTTTGAGGATCTTCAGCTTATCGGCAGGCTTCAACTTCTTGACAGAGGTGTCAGAAAGGGAGACGTAGTATTCTGCGTTACTGAGGGAGGTGAAACCTCGTCCGTGATAGGTACCATCCTGACAGCCTTCGAGCAATATGGCGAACCGGATGAAAATACTGCAAAGCAATCTGCAGAAAACCTTTTCTTTGTTTATAATAACCCTGACAACTTACTGCTTCCGTTTGACAGAAGCAGAAAAGTTTTGGAAAACAAGGGAATAACAAAAATAAATCTTGCCACCGGTCCTCAGGCCATTACCGGTTCAACCCGCATGCAGGCCACTACTGTCGAAACCTTTGTCCTGGGCGTCGTCATCGAACATGCAATCGGGACATTACTGAAGGGATTTCTTGACAGCAGTGAGCTTGCCGAATCGGGTTTCGACCCTGAGCTGAATCTTGAAAAAGCACTCATGTCATTCAGCAAGGTTAAAGAAGCGGCAGATAAAAGCGCTCCTTCACTTGCCACTCTTACAGATGCAGAGGCAGAGGCCTACAGACATGGACGATACTCCACCTATTTTGCAGTGGAAGCTCTTGTCACTGTTTTTATTGACTGCACTGAAAGAAGCCCTACCTTCAGACTCCATCCCCTTGATACCGTTGATGAGAAAGAGAAAAAATCATGGATCAGGATTTGGACAGATGCAAAGGATAAAAAAGAGGCCTGGAAAGTACTACTGGGAAGGGACTTCAGGGGGCTGGATCAATCATTCTACAAATCTGAATTTGAAACCGAAATCGATGACCCGTATCTTAAAAGGACAGCACTCAACAGCCTTGAAAATGCAGGCAATGACCAGCAATTGAAATATGACCTCTCATTTTCAGAGGATAATAAACTGAAATATAAACCGGGAAAAAAAGACATTGGTATCATCGCATGCCTGTCGGATGAAATTGAATCGCTTAACGATCCGGATTCCGGATTCTCGAAATTCATTCAATTCTTCAGTGACGCACAGATGGCCATAATAAGAGTATATGAGGAAGGTCATTCCCGGAAGATACAGGAATTATCAAGTAATATTATTTGGATTGATGTCATATTGCCCCGTTTCCCTGATCCCTTAGGGCTTAGAAAACAGATAGCCCTGAAGATGCTTCTCAACGCCCATTCAACAGCAATAATGGCTATGCTCGGCAGAGTAATCGGAAATACAATGACAAGCGTCAATCCGAGTAACCTGAAACTAATTGGCAGAGCTACATATCTGATAATGAGCCATGTTAACAACATTATTTCCGGTAAGAAATGGATTAAAGAACACGGACAGTCTGATCTTCTTACATTTGAAGAAGCAAATACAGTACTCTTTGACGCAATTGATTACATATCTTCAATCGGTTCAGGACAGACTGCAGAGGTTGCACTTTCGATAATCAGAATACTTGAAGCCCTGAAATCAAAGGACTTTGTAAGCTGGTCAAAAGCTCATTCCATACTGGAGTCAGCCGGACTTGAACAATACCTTAATGCTAACAGTTTCAGTTGAATTTCAATTCAACTCTTAAAACCTCATTTTCACCGGTAATAATATTTTTGACATCATAGGTCAGGGGTGATGTCACTTTCTTGCTTAAGGAAATCCTTACCGATGAATTGGCAGGCAGTGTTATTGATGAAGGTGTGCCCGGGGCTCCGTTTACCAGGTAGAAAGGAATGTCTGACTTATTCGTTATTTCAAAATAGATATTCTTCTCAGTCTCATAAAACTTGTTCCCTATTGAGATGCACTGATAAAAAAATGGTTTGGCATATTCTTCCTTTCCTGCCAGCATATCCTTAAAATAAGCCAGAGTCCTGCCGGCAAACATAGCCTCTTTAAGGGCATCGTGAGTCCTTGCTTTGGCAAATACAAGAGTCATGGGCCTGTTTGTATAACCTGTTGACGGGTTGTAGTCCTCACTTATTACCCCATGGTTGTCACTATTGGCAATCACAGTCAGATTATACTTTTTGCAAAACGTCATCACAAGAGGATAATATTCACTGTCATTGAAAAATTCAATGCCGTGAAGCCATCCGTTTTTAATCAACCTGTTGTGAATTTCATAAAGTTTAGGAATACCATCCGGTTCCTGTGACTTCCATCCTGGATGGTTCCATTGAATGAACGCCTTTTGTTTTATTGCGGCGGCAAATGCATCCAACACTGAATCGACAGCAAGCAGAGAGGCATCCTCAATAAAAAGTGCATTAAAATGTCCGGGAGGCATGTCGCGTGTGATCTCCGCACCATGGACAAGAATTATGTTGTAATCTCTTGCAGTATTTT
>JABUEV010000370.1 GCA_013314865.1 Bacteroidales bacterium
GCAAAGTCTCAAGGAAATCTTTATGGAAAGCCTTCTTCACAGAAAGATTTTCAAAAAAAGCTTCAGGCTTGGTTATATGCATATGAGTCTGGCTTTCGGTTGGTTCCTTCTCATACTTTTTGGAACGATAGAAGCTGACATTTTTGGGGATACTCATCTCAACCCGCCACACAAAGCAATATTCTTCAGGTTTTTTCATCCAGAACATGGAAGAACTGCCTTTGAATCTGCATTTGCATTTCTGATGGATTTTATTCTGCTCTTTATTCTTTCAGGTTTAATTCTGGCAGTACTGAAAAGATTCTCTTCGCGAGTTGTGGGGATGAAGAAAAGTACAAAACTTATTACTGTCGATAAGATTGCCCTTACTTCGCTATGGCTTATTTTTCCCAGCAGGCTTATAGCTGAAAGTCTTACCTCAGGAGCTTACGGTACCGGAAGCTTCCTTACCGGTTCCCTCGGCTCATGGTTTGCATCTTTCCTGCCTGCCGACCAGCTGGCGTATCCATTCTGGTGGCTTTATTCACTCTCACTTGGAACTTTTTTCATACTGCTCCCGGTTACAAGGTACATGCACATACCTACAGAACTTTTCCTGATTTTCATGAGAAACTCCGGAATCAGAACTGGCGACAGATACGGTACATTTGCTGAGGTTGAAGTTCATTCCTGCTCTTCTTGCGGCATTTGTATCGACCAGTGCCAGCTTAATTTCTCAGCCGGGATTAATACAATTCAGTCGGCTTACCTGATGAAGGCTATTAGAAACAACGGCAATGCATATGAAATTGCCCATAATTGTCTGATGTGCGGCCGCTGTGACCAGAGTTGCCCTGTAGGCATAGAACTTACATCAATAAGGATGATACAAAGGAGAGGCAATCTGAAAAAGGCAAAAGACAACACTATAATTAAGAAATATTTCCCGGAACCTACAGGTATTGTATTGCCTGAACACAATGGTGAACAGTCATACAACTACATTAAAACAGCCGAACCTCCAAAAGCAGATGTTCTTTATTTCGCAGGCTGTATGACACATTTGACCCCGTCGATCAAAAATTCAATGGTAAAAATCCTGAATGCTTCGGGTTTAAACTGGTCATTCATGGATGAAGAAGGAGGAATCTGCTGTGGAAGGCCGCTTATGCTGGCAGGGAAGGACAGGGAGGCCAGGGAGCTTATTAACTTTAATTCACAGCTTATATGGAAATCAGGCGCCCATACCCTTGTTACTTCATGCCCGATATGCTATAAGGTGTTCAATGAAAGCTACTATGTGGATGTCAGAGTATTGCACCATTCACAGTTTATTCACGAACTGATTCAGGAAGGAACCGTGAAGATGAAATTCCTTCAAGACCGGGTGGTTTATCATTCTCCTTGTGAACTGGGGCGGGGATCACAGATCTATGAAGAGCCAAAAGCAGTTCTCAGGCATGTTGCACGGCTGGAACCAACTGAATTCGAAGACGAAAAATCACTCTGCTGCGGCGGCAGTCTGGCAAACATGAAAATTGGCTGTGCCGGCAGGAATAAAATTGCTGCTGATGCGGCTTCAAAACTGACGAGAAATAATCCCGACATACTGGCAACTGCATGCCCGCTTTGTAAAAAAAGTTTTATCAATGCAACTGATACAAAAGTGGCTGACATTTCAGAAATAGCAGCCAAAGCACTGGTAATGCCTTCTGTAACCAAAACATTGATTACCAGAAACTTCAAACTCGAAGAAATTGCCTTCTGAAATTTAAGCTTTTGACGATCTGAAATTGTTAATAAATAATGCCGGTAACCTCCTGAATTGGCATTTGATTTGAGGCAATATTAAAAACTTTTATTTATTTTGATTGTTTACCCTTCGTTGCTAATTAATCAATTATTTATTGGAGATTACAGGATTATGAGAAATATTTTTTTACTCTCAGTAGTATCAGCAGTCTTAATGTGGTCGTGCGGAGGCGCTGAAAAGAAAAGTAATTTTACTGCACGTGAAAATAT
Organism: Bacteroidales bacterium; assembly: GCA_013314865.1. Classification (GTDB taxonomy): domain Bacteria; phylum Bacteroidota; class Bacteroidia; order Bacteroidales; family VadinHA17; genus LD21. The sequence goes on from JABUEV010000370.1 coordinate 2,002, forward strand.
AATTGTTCAGCAGGATGACGGATCATTCATGCTTAAGCTTGATAAGGCTGACTGTTACAGCAGTGTTGATGACCCGTCAGCAAACACGGCTGAATGGAATGTAAAAATTACCAAACCCGGAAGATATAATGTATGGCTGTCAAGCGCCACCCTCGACACACTTGACCTCAATTATTCGAACAGTGTCAGAATAACACTTGCCGACAGCCAGCTTGAGGCAGACCCGGCCATCGACAGAATTGTCAGAAACAGTGATGAAGTGAATTACCCGTATTACAGGGCTGATTCATTTATGGGTTCATTTTATTTCCCCGAACCTGGAGAATATAACATACAACTTATAAGTGAAAAGGTGATCTCCAGGGAATTAAGGGAAAAAACAAACCAATTGCCTGACAACACTATGCTGATGTCAGTTATCCTTACGCCTCTTACCAGATAACTGTTCTTCAACCCAGCGGCGGGCGTTGACAAATGCCTTAATCCATGGTGTTACATCATCATTTCTTCTTTCAGGAGGGTAATAACCGCACTGCCAAGGGAAGAATGATCGCTCAAGATGCGGCATCATCGCAAGGTGGCGGCCGTCATAAGAGCACAATCCGGCAACGTCATAATCAGAACCGTTCGGATTGCCGGGGTACGTATGCCTGGAATATTTGAGAACCACATTGTATTTTTCTTCAGCATAAGGCAGTGAAAACTGACCTTCTCCGTGAGCGATCCATATTCCCAGCTCCATTCCTGCCATGTTGCTGAACATTACAGAATTGTTTTCCGGGATTCTTACTCCCACAAATCCTGATTCAAACTTATGTGATTTGTTATGCAGGAGTTTGGGCATCTCACTGTGATCGGGATAGATAAGGCCAAGTTCGGCCATCAGCTGACAGCCGTTACAAACTCCAAGAGAAAGAGTATCAGTCCTCTTATAGTAATTTTCAAGCGCTTTTCCAGATTTCTCGTTAAACATGAATGCTCCTGCCCAACCCTTGGCAGATCCCAGTACATCTGAATTTGAGAATCCTCCTACAAACACTATCATGTTGACATCTTCGAGCGTTTCACGTCCGTTTACCAGATCGGTCATGTGGACATCCTTAACGTCGAATCCTGCAAGCCATAAGGCATAAGCCATCTCCCTGTCTCCGTTTACACCTTTTTCACGAATGATGGCCGCCCTTATGCCCGACTTCTTTCTGCGGCCTGGCGTTATGCCAAGGGATTTAAAGCTTCCTTCAAAACCCCCGAGATTGAATCTCAATTCATGCTTTTTATAGTTTTCATATCTTTCAAGAGCCAGGTTAGTACCGCTTTGCTTCCGGTCGAGCAGATACGAAGTATGGAACCATTTGTCTCTCAGCCTGTCAATGTCAAAGACATGAGTCTGGTTGTTTTTAGTGATATATAGGGCTCTTTCATTCACCGGGTGGCCTATAGCAAAATATGAAATTCCATGTTCAATCAGAAAATCGGTAACCTCATTTTCATCTTTTACCTGAATTATTATACCCGGGTTCTGACTGAAGAGAATTTTAATGATGTCATTTTCCTTTATGGCAGAAAGGTTGACCGACAGCCCTCCA
>JABUEV010000371.1 GCA_013314865.1 Bacteroidales bacterium
TTTTAAAAAGCGAGGCAGAAAATCTATTTAAAAAATCCTATGTTAAAATTTGGGGATTTTGTGTGAGTCTTAAATATGATTAATAATAAGCTGAATAATAAATGATAATTGAATTTCCCTGACCTGTCATCATTCTTTTTCTAATAACCATAGGTTAAGTCGTGAATCCAGTTTTAAGACTTAAGATATCAGTTCTGTCTTATTAACACTTAAGAGTAGTAATAATTGCTTTGGTGATATCAATATTTATGATCATACCAGATTTCAACCAGACATCCCTTATCTCCAAATATATCCAACCTGTCTGATATTTTTACTTACATTCTACTTTATGCACATACCTGTCAACAACTGGATTCTCTAAATCGTCAATAAAAGCTACTCCATGATATGATTCATGTATTATTGCGACCAATTTACCCTCTCTTCTTATTTGCATTGGGCAAGAATAACCTCCATTACACATAATTGGTTCATTCCAAGTACCCCTATTATTATATTCAACATCGAGCGTATAGCTTGTGCCGCTTTCTCCCACCAGATCCCCGTGTCCTCTTTCATGATAATTGCGATGTTTTTCGGTAAATGTCGCAAAATAATAGATAATTACATTCCCAGACACTCTTTCACCTGTACACTCTTCTATCTGTGTACTCCAATAAGTATCGAAAAACCATAGATATTCTCCCTCAATTTTTTTATCCTGTGCTTCAGATTTACTGAAACCAAATACAGAGATAATAACCGACAAAACGATCACTTTTAATGTTTTCATAGCTGTAAAGTTTTAATTAATAATGTTTAAATTTCTGAATACTTTATGCCAAAATCCACCTCATTTGTAACAAAAAATTGCACATTTGTAACATAAGAAATCTTTACAGTGAGAAACAATATGATCAGACCAGATCAACCCGGTTAGAACTTTAATGGATTTTTAAAGACCTTAATAAAGAATAGTGCTTTTCGAATATTAAATATATTATTGAAAAATCCGAAAATAAGATATAATTTAAAAGAATTAATTTGTTTAGATACTAAACAAATTATTTCATAAGCCATAAAATCTATAATTCAGATAATTTAAAAGTCTCATATTTACATTTCAGGAACATGAGAATTAATTCAGGTTACAATACTAAATGTAAAAAATCTTTATTTTTCATTATGAAAAGCCATTTATTTAGCCGTCTTCTCTTGATATTTTGATTTTGGTATTTAAGCTTTTAGTTAATTTTCAGAATAGTACTCCTGGCCTTAAATAAAAAATTTTACAATTCTTTTATTAAAGATAATAAGCATTAATAGAACAATCCCCCACTGTGCAATACAAGTCATAAATGAGAACTGGGTAAACGGATTGAACCATTCTCCGGGAACGAATGTCTGAGCAAGCCACCATACAAGCAAGACTACAGCTGCAGCAGGAATGAACCAGCTGATTACTAATGGCCACCACCTCCCCAGCTTTCTGTCCCCGGAAACTGAATTGATTTCTGCCCTTACTTCCTCAGCTCCCTGTTTTATAATCATAGATGCTATCAGAGCTCCGGAAATCATAAGACCAACTCCCCATACAAAATCCTGATTGCTCAGAAGCTCAAGGCTCCTGGCTGAAGGTATTCCACACAGGAATACCATAATCATTATTACTATTATTGCCTTATTTCGCTTAATGCCTGCATCAACCATCACCCTTGCAGGAAGTTCAAGCATCGCTATAAGAGATGAGAAACCTGCAAATGTAAGACCCAGGAAAAACAGAACCGACAGTATTCCTCCTCCAAACATCTTTTCAAACAATTGCGGCATCCAGATGAATGTCAGTCCGGTTGAGGCCGGACCGCTTGACTTCATAATCTCCAGCACCTGCGGGTCACTCATTCCCATTTCATGCTTTAACACGGCAAATACGGTCCAGAATACCATGATTCCAGCCAAAAGTGATACTGTGTTATTTCCTATCCCTGTAAGGAAAGCATTCCCCACCAGTCCCTGCTCCTTCTTCATGTAAGCTGCATAAGTAAGAAATAATCCCCATCCTGCACCAGTATCCCAGGCATTTTGGGTAAGAGCATCGAGCCATGTCCTTGGATTGCCAAGCTGTTTCAGGTCAGGTCTGAAAAGATATGTCAGCCCGTCACCTGCACCCGGCAATGTAACTGCCCTTATGACACAGATAATCACAATTATCAGCAATGAAGGGATAAGGATTTTGTTGACTTTTTCAATGGAACTTATGCCCTTCCATATTGCCAGGGCTCCGAAACAAACTGCAGCCAGATGTGTCAGCACCGGCCACAGACTCGACTGGTATGTGTTCCAGATCACCACGGCTGATTCATAATTCTCAGGCAGAGGATGGGATGCCATATATATAAAATAGTATATGCACCAGCCGACAACAACGCTGTAGAAAAATGTAATGGCAACCGGCACAAAAGAGACAAAGCCGCCTATCCATGCAAAACGCCGACCCATACTCTTCAGGAATGTACTTAACACGCCTGATCTGTATTTTCTTCCGCTTGCATATTCAGCAATTATCAAAGGGATACTCCACAGAAACAAAAAGCACACCCAGGCAATCAGGAAGGCTCCGGCACCAGTGTCACCTCCGCTTTGGGCGGCTATCCTCGGGAATCTCCATATATTGCCTGTCCCGACCGCAATACCCAGGGCACTTAATATGAGGCCAAGCCTTGATGAAAATCTTTGGTCAGTCGACTTATCAAGCTCCTTTCCCATATTGACTTAGGAATATCTTTAAGAATGAGCTCGTATTACCCTTTTAAAAAGAATTATGCCCCAAGTTGTTCAAATGCCTTCATTACAAGAAAAACCGGCCAGACAATGGCTTTAAGGAATCCCAGCACCCCCATCCAGAATCCTGTAGCGTGTGAAATGAAGTAGATAGCTGCCCCGATTAAACCAAGGCCATAAACTGCTCCTGAAGCAGGAGTGCTGTTATGATACTTTGCATTCATGATTGTTTCCCTCCTTTGGTAATTAATATTTAAAAGGCCTTAAACGAAGATAAACATTTTTGAATAATCAGGAGGCTTTAAAGTAAAAACACTTTCAGGGCAAGTGTACATGACTATGTGGGACGTGCAGGATTCGAACCAGCGACCTCTTGCGTGTGAAGCAAGCGCTCTGAACCGACTGAGCTAACGTCCCAGGTGCGTAAAGATATAAAAAACAAACAATAATTATTCTGCTGTATTAAGGCTTAATAGCAGGTTTCCAATAGTCGAACTAATACCTTAGTAAGATGAAAACAGAAATCTGTTTCCTGTATCCCCAAAAAATGACTGTTCGGTGAAGTGTACTTAACGGAACCTTTATTCTGGCAGGTTATAGTCTTTCCTTGTCTCACAAACACTCAAAAACTCACTGCTGATCAGATTCTTGTCCTCGATTACTGTGTAAAAGAAATCAATATACTTCAGCATTAATTTTTTGTCAGTCTTTGAAATCAGATCGGTACTGTTAATGATGGACTCGAACCGCGGCTTCATTTCTTTATAAAAAGCAAATATCTCATTGAATTCCTCTTCGGAATAACAGATTCCTTTG
>JABUEV010000372.1 GCA_013314865.1 Bacteroidales bacterium
CTGACGGTCTGTTACAGGTTTGGTAAGGAGCATTTCGATCGTGCCGGTTTTTTTTTCTTCAGCAAGAAGTCTCATGGTGAGTGCCGGAATGAAAAAGAAAAGTGTCCAGTATGCAATTGCAAAGAAGGGGCGCAGGGTTGCCTGTCCGATCAGGAATATGTCAGATCCTGATATCCAGGTAAAAAAACCGCTGAAACCCAGGAACAATACTATCATTATGAAAGCCGTCAGCGAATCAAAGAATGAATTAAGTTCCCGCCTTGTAATAGTCCATATTGTCTTCATCCCAGTAAGTCTTTAGTTCATAGTTAACTCTCTGAATATATCTTCGAGCTTTGTCTCAAAAGGAGTCATTTCAGTAAGAACCCATTTTCTTTCGGTGCATAACCTGAAGATTTCACGGTTTACATCCGCTGAGGAGCAATGGACGCTGAATCTGTTCAGACTACGGTCAGCAAACTCGACCATTGATACAGATCTTATTGACTGAAGTGACTTGTATATCTGGTCAGGATCGCCATCTTCAATCTTCACCCTGAGGATGTTTGAACCCTGTGCCTGTTTCCTGAGTGACTCAGCCGTTCCGTCGGCAACTATCCTGCCTTTGTTGATGATGAATATCCTGTCGCATGTGGCTTCGACTTCAGGCAGTATGTGGGTACTGAGGATCACAGTCTTTTCTCTTCCCAACTCACGTATCAGGTTCCTGATTTCGACTATCTGGTTCGGATCGAGCCCGGAGGTTGGTTCATCAAGGATAAGTATCTCCGGATCATGGATCATTGCCTGGGCCAGCCCGACGCGTTGCTGGTATCCCTTTGAAAGCTCTCCGATCTTTTTGTGTTTCTCCCTGTTAAGACCTGTGAGCCTGATCATCTCAACAACACGCGACTCAATCCGGCTTTTCTCAATACCGTGAAGTTCCGCGCAGAATGACAGAAAATCAATCACAGGCATTTCATCATACAGGGGATTATTCTCCGACAGATAGCCAATATGCTTCTTTAATTCAATCTGGTTGTCACTCAGCAGTTTACCTCCGATATAAACCTTCCCTTCATCAGGAGCAATGTAATTTGTGATAATCTTCATAGTAGTGGTCTTGCCTGCGCCGTTGGGACCAAGAAAGCCAAGAATTTCACCGGTTGCAACCTTCAGTGAAATATTGTCGACAGCCTTCTGAACCCCAAAACGCTTCGTAAGGTTCTCAAGTACAATATCCATATGTTCTTTAATTTAGGTATCGGTCAGCAAAACAGGCACGAAAATAAAAAACCGTTTAATAAGATAAAAAAGTCGTGCGTTAAAATTTAGTTAAAAGATTATCCGTTAAAAGGATGGCAGGGGACCTGATAGTAACTCTGTAATAGTTGAAAAGGTCACGTTCTGTTTATGGATTCATTTAAAACTGAAATAATGTCTATCTTGCATAAAGTCTTTTCCGGGAAATCATGGAACTTGGAATTTTAAAGGATATTGTAGTAATATTTGCCCTTTCCACTCTTGTAAACCTGGTTTTCACAAGGTTAAAGATTCCTACAGTTGTTGGCTACCTTTTAACCGGAGTAATAGCAGGGCCTCATTTATTATCGCTTGTAAGCGAAGCGCATCAGATTGAGCTTATCGCCGAGATCGGGATTGTACTCCTTCTTTTCACAATAGGTTTGGAATTTTCACTTAATCACCTTCTGAAAATCAGAAAGATAGTCTTTCTGGGAGGATTCATACAGGTATTCCTTACAGCCGGGGCATTTTATGCTGCTTCAAGGTTTTTTGAGATGGACTGGAAAAGCGGATTATTCATAGGATTTCTTGCTGCCCTTAGCAGTTCGGCACTCGTGCTGAAGATTCTTCAGGAGCGATCGGAAGTGACCTCAAACTATGGACGCACTGTGCTGGGAATTTTAATTTTCCAGGATTTGCTTGTTATACCTCTTCTCCTTTTCAGCAACCTTCTTTCAAATCAGGCCCTTGATGTCCCTAGGGAATTACTGATACTTACAGCCAAGGTAGCTTTTATCCTTTTACTGGTCTATGCAGGCAACAAATGGCTTCTGCCGAAGCTCATGGAACTTATTGCAAAGACAAAAAGCCAGGAGTTGTTCATAATGAGCATTTTCCTTCTTTGCTTTGCAATTGCTTTACTGACATCAAGACTGGGCATGTCCCTTGCCCTGGGCGCATTTCTGGCAGGAATTATGGTGTCTGAATCGGAATACAGCTATAATGTGTTTGGAAATTTTCTGCCTATTAAGGATGTATTTGCAAGTTTCTTTTTTGTCTCGATAGGAATGCTTCTCGAGGTTTCATTTATAATCGATAATCTTCCTCTTGTATTATTAAGCGTTCTGATTGTGATTGTCGTAAAGACTATAATAGCCGGAGGCACCGGCTTTATCCTCGGACATACCTTCCAGGGCACAGTAATAATAGGGTTAGCTTTAAGCCAGGTGGGTGAATTTTCATTTATCCTGGCAAAGATAGGTTTTAACAACTCCATCATTTCAGATTATTATTACCACCTTTTTCTGGCAGTAGCAGTAATTACCATGGCACTGACTCCGTTCCTGTTCCGGGTATCTGTGCCTCTTGCAAAACAATTGCTCAAACTTCCGTTGCCGGTCAGACTTGTTCAGGGATTGTTTCCTCTTAAGGAAATCGATATTCCTGCATTAAACAACCATCTTGTAATAATTGGTAAAGATGCCGGAGCATTGAAACTTTCAGTAATGGCAAAACTAAATAATATCAAACACGTATCGTTAGTCTTCGATCCGGCTATAGCAAAAGAAAAGATCGACAATGGCGACCTGGTGGTTTACGGAGATGCTGTCAATGAACCTGTTTTAAGAAAAGCGTATGTGAACAAAGCTGATATCGTAGTTGTGTCAGTCGGAAGTATCGTACCTTCAATGGCTATTATTGACAAAGTAAGAAGCATTAACAGAAATGCTTACATAATTGTCAGAGCCTCCACCATACACAATGTTGAATCTCTGTACAAAGTTGGAGCCGACCAGGTCATACCTGAAAAGCTTGAAATAGCAATCGATATGTTCAACAGGGTTCTTGCAAAGAAAATGATGCCTCAAAAGGAAATAAACCGCATTATCACCCGGATTAGGAACATGAATCTTGGAGCTTTCAGTGAGAAGGACCTTGTAAACAAGCCATCAATACTGGATGAATTTTCAAGGAACAACATAACCGAGGTGAAGGTTGAGGCAGGCTCTCCTATTGAAGGAAAATCGCTTCTTGAGATTGACCTGCGCAAAAAGACCGGTGTAACTATTCTTGCAATAAGAAGAGGAACCGATTTTATTGAACATCCGGTTCCCGAGACTATACTTCAGAGTGATGATGTTGCATACCTGATGGGAAACCCTGAACAAACCTCCATTGCATCAGAAATGTTAATGAAAAAAAATAATTAGTCCCATTTGATGCATCAAAAAGAAAAACCTTCTGTCACCACTTCGTTTTTATGTAGTCACAGGTTATCCTGCGGGTTCAGTATACTTTCTCGCACGGAATGTTAAGTTGTTTGCATTTAGATTCAATAACCGATCCAGCT
>JABUEV010000373.1 GCA_013314865.1 Bacteroidales bacterium
TTTATCATAACAGGCATTGAGCGCAGTTCATCTCCTCCCACAATACCATGCGACTGAAGGTGCTGAATCGCAGTGCGTTCATTACGGGCCTCAAGAACATCATTCCTTCTTACTACACCTATAAGATGATTATGCTCATCAACGACGGGCAAGCCATAGAAACTGTAGGTATCAAAAAGGTCTATAAGATCATCCAGTGAGGCATCAGGACCAATAGTGGTAACTTCAGTTATCACAATCTCAGACAGCTTTTGTTCTGCACCTGCAAGCAGAAGCTGTTGGATCTGCAGTACTCCGGCAAATTTGCAGTTTTCAGAAACGACATAAATATACCTTACATGATAGTTTTTATATTTTTCGGCATTCTTCCTTAAATCGTCAATAACCTGTTTTACAGTGAAAGATGCCTTATAGGAAATATATTCGGTTATCATCAATCCCCCGGCCGTATCAGGCCTGTATCCGACCATTTTTCTTAAACTCTCAGCTTCTGAAGGGGGCATTTCAGTCAGAATTGCTTCAGCCTCTTTTCTGTCAAGTTCGCTGAAAACGTCAGCCCTGTCGTCGCTGTTAAGTTTTTTAATTATTGCAGCGGCATTGCCTGCATCCATTTCTTCCAGAAGATCGGCAGCCTGTATGTCAGGAAGTTCTTCAATAACATCGGCAGCAGATTCCGGATTAATCATGGTAAGCAGTTTATGCTGGTTTCTTTTGCCGAGTTTGCTCATCAGGTAAACCACTTCGTTTGACTTGAGAGAATCAAGCAAATCCGAGAGTTCCTCCCGCTTATCCTGTCTGAGTAAGGAACGGATTTTCCCGGCAAGATCTATAGTTTCTTTATCTGACATAACTATAAGGTTTCTTTACTGAACTGTTCATTTATAAAAACTCAGTTAACTGATATTTATTTAGTTAGAAACCTTAAATATTTTTGACGGTAAAAAATTTTCAGGGCATTATTTCCTCAAGGACCATTGTGACAAGAGGTGTTTATACCCGGATTGATAAGATCTCCTCATCAGGACAATATAAATATATAGTGCATTAATTAATCATGCGCCGGCGTAGACCAGCAGGGCCAGTCCGGCAAGATATGCAAGAAACATAAAAAATATCAATAGATTCACCTGTTTTGTGGCACCTCTGAATTCCTTCCAGATAAAGACACCCCACAATGCCGCCACCAGAGTTGCTCCCTGGCCGAGTCCGTAAGAAATTGCGAAACCTGCTTTGCCTGCCGCTATTATGCTCATTGACATGCCGATGTTCCAGATTATGCCGCCAAGAATACCGGTTAGATGGACTTTAAGACTTCCAGCTGCATAATCCCTAAATGACAAGGGGGCGCCTTCGATCGGTTTCTTCATTAGCAGATAATTGAAGAAGAAATTACTTGCAAGCACGCCAATCGCAAAAAAGAAAACGGCAGAATAGGGGGTGAGTCTTCCTGCTTCAGGTGCAGAAAAGTCAACAGCCATTGAACTGGCGACAAACCTGTAAAACATTGACATCAGTATGCCTGCTGATACTGAAAGAATTATTCCTTTTCCTGATACTCTGCTCTGTGCCTGGCTGTGTTTGCGGTACGCCACAGCATCAATAATTATCGCCGCAACAATAAGTGCAAGCCCTGAGAAAAGAATTACGGGATCTCCTTTGGGAGCGGCAATATAATTTACTATTACTCCTACAGCCAGGGCAATCCCGACGCCTACAGGAAATGCCACAGCCATTCCTGCTATTGCCATGGCAGCAACCAGTAAAATGTTGGAAGCATTAAAGATCACTCCGCCTGCAAAAGCTTTAAGTATATTTCCGGCATCAGCCTGACCAATATCTTTAATAAAACTTCTGCCTTCTTCACCAAAGCTTCCTAAAGTGAAACCAGATAAAATGGCAAATATCAGAATACCAAGGACATAATCCCAATAGAAAAGTTCGAACCGCCATGACTTTCCGGCAAGCTTCTGGGTGTTCCCCCATGAGCCCCAGCAAAGCATGGTTATTATGCAAAGAATGACAGCCAGAGAATAACTTTGAGGTATGAACATAATACTATGTTTAGGTTAAATCAATGATTCTTAAAAATAAGAAAAATTATATAATATCTTAATTAATAAAATATTTACAAAATATATTAATTTTGCGTCAAAATTTTATAAAACAGGTAATAATAGTTATAAATTGAAAAACAAAGTCAGAAATTTTAACAGAATTGCAATAAAAGTCGGAACCAATGTCATAACTCAGTCTGACGGTTCGCTAAATGTTGGCAGGATGCTGAGGATAGTGGAAGACATATCGGTTCTCCAGAAGAGGGGAATGGACGTGATTTTGGTTTCATCAGGAGCTGTGGCAGCGGGGAAAAGTGAAATAGTCCCGTCGAGGAAGACTAATATTGTGGCATCAAAGCAGATTCTTGCCTCAATAGGTCAGGTTAAACTAATGTCCACCTACCAGTTCCTTTTTGGCAAGTATAACATACCGGCCGGACAGCTCCTGGCCACAAAGGAGAGTTTCAGGGACAGGCGGCACTATCTTAACATGAAGAATTGCATGACGGCAATGCTTGAAAACGGTGTCCTTCCCATCGTAAACGAAAATGACACTGTCTCTGTAAATGAACTGATGTTCACTGATAATGACGAATTGTCCGGACTTATTTCAGCGATGATGGATTGCGATGCCCTGTTTATCCTTTCAAATGTTGACGGGATTTATAACGCTTCACCATCTACTCCTGGCGCAGAGCTTATCAGCGAAATTGATCCGCTTTCCGATGACCCTTCTGCCTGTATCAGTAATGTCAAATCCGAATTTGGCAGAGGAGGGATGCTTACAAAATATTCCATAGCAAGAAAAATTGCCTCTGAGGGTATTGAAGTATTCATTGCAAACGGGATGCGCGACAATATTATTACCGGAATAATAGGCGGCAGGGATGTTCCTTTTACTCATATCACTGCCAGTCCGGAAAGGAAGAACGGAGTGAAAAAATGGCTTTACCATTCTGACACCTTTGCTAAAGGTGCTGTTTATATAAATGACGGGGCAAAAGATGCCCTTTTGTCGGGCAGGGCGACCAGCCTTCTTCTGATAGGAATTACAAGGGTTGAGGGTTATTTCAAAAACGGAGATATTGTAAGGATACTCGACAGCAACGGCAACTGTATCGGAATCGGTAAATCACAGTATGATTCTGACAAGGCTAAGCTGAAGGCAGGCGAGAAAAACAGCAAACCCTTCATCCATTATGATTATATGGTTTTAAATGATATCGTAAAGGAAAACGCCAGCTATTAGACTGAACCGCAATTCCATGATCTGAGATGGATATAATACCTGTACTGAAAAAGACTCTGAAAGCCGGAAAGCTGTTAAGCTCATCAGATCCGGAAGTTGTGAAAAACCTTTTAATTCTCCTCGCTGATGAAACAGTAAAAAAGACTGGCTTAATCATCCCGGAGAACGGGAAGGACCTTGCCTTAATGGATAAGTCTGATCCCAGGTACGACAGACTGATGCTTACGGAAGAACGTATTGCAGGTATTGCCAGGGACATCAGGAACGTG
>JABUEV010000374.1 GCA_013314865.1 Bacteroidales bacterium
GCAGTCGTGCAGTCGTGTCGAAGTCCCGCTTTGCAAGATAAAATCCGCGACTATCCCGACCATGAGCGTTGGGATAGTCGTGCGGTCTATTTTTTTGAAGATTTAAGATAATTCATTAAACTGCTGATACCATTTATTAACTCCTGACAGCTTTTGCGACGCAGGGTTGCTTCCTGAGAATCGATAAATTTAAGATCTTCGGCGATATAATACATACTTTTTAGTTCTCCCGCAGATCCTTTTTAGATGTTAAGAAACTGACAGAACTCTGCATCACTTTTTCGGCAAAAACCTTCAGAAATATTATTCATAATTGATATGCCGGCGCTTGTAATCTGCCCTTTAAAAGTAAAATCCCTGCATCCTCTGAAATCAGAATTTACAATATTTACCAGGCTTCTTGCAAGTTTCCATATCTCCAGATCTTCAAAATTTTTTATTGTTCCCATAATTAGCACGATTTAGTGAGACATAATATTTTAAATATACAAAGAATCTTACATTTGCACAAATTTTATCACCTGACTTAAGACTGCACGACTGCAAGACTGCACGACTGCAAGACTTCAAATCCAAACAACATGACTTCAACCCATCCCCCCAAACCCTCCCCGCGCCCGCAGTCAGACGACATTGACCTGCTGAAGTACTTTTATCTTTTCCTCGGAAACTGGTACTGGTTTGCACTGGCGCTTCTGATATCGTTTGCCACGGTAAGATTCGTAAACCGCAACTCTCCTAAAATCTACAAGGTGATGGCAACAATGCTTATCGAGGACCAGTCGAGCAATCCTTATTCCATGACACCGTCAATGTTCGGAGGAGACCTTACATCAGGATTCGGACTCTACCCGAGCTGGTATAACTTCCAGAACCAGATACTGATACTCAAGTCTGAATCACTTGTCTCAAGAACCTTGCATGACCTCGACTTTGAGGTTTCATACTACAAGGATGAGATACTCGGTCCGAGGGAGATGCTCAATGAGGTGCCTTTCGTAATAGTGCCTGATTTTAACAAGCTCCAGCCCCTTGGTGTTATGTTCACCGTCACTGTTAACGGCAACGGTGCGATGAAGCTTGAGAGTGAAGTGACGGGCGAAAAGGTCACCCTTTATAACTACCTTACGCAAAGGTCATCAGACGGGCCTGCAGAATTGAATATCGACAGGCCTGTTCATTTCGGCGAGACGATAGAAGGAGAAGGCTATTCATTCACCTTCCTTCCAAGGAACGAAAACACGAAACCCGAAACCCTGAAATCCGGAACATGGCTCTTTAAATTCAACAGCTTCGAAGGACTTATAGCCGGATGGAGCAACGCCCTTAACATTAAACCTCTCGACGAGGAGGCATCCATAGTGAGCATAGAAGTATCAACCGCCTGTCCGGCCAAGGCACAGATGTTCATCAACAAACATCTTGAAATGTACCTTCAGCGGACCCTCGACAAGAAGAATCTCTTTGCCACCAACACTATTAATTTTATCGACCGTCAGCTTGTCTCTATTGCCGACTCACTGGACATAACTGAGATAAACCTGCAGAACTACCGCCGCAACAATCAGGTGGTGGACCTCAGTTTCCAGGCCCAGAGGCTTTTCGAACAGACAAAGGAGCTCGACAACGAAAAGGCACAGCTGAAGATGAAAGAGGACTACTTCCGGTATCTCATCAATTACCTTGCACAGAACAGGGAGGCCGGCGACCTTGTGGCACCATCGGTAATGGGGATTGACGACCCGCTTTTAAACAACCTTGTGCTTGAGCTTAACCGGATGGCCGATCAGAAGATTGCCATGAGCGGATCGGGCGTCAGTGCCAATCCATATCTTTCAACTCTTGAATCGCAGATACGCAATGCCAAGGCCAGACTCGAGGAAAATACACAAAACCTCCTCAACAACAACACCCTGGCAATGAGAGAAGTTGACAGGCGGCTAGGCACACTGATGGCTGAGGTGAGAAAACTGCCCCAGACTGAAAGAGAACTGCTCGGTATAGAACGCCGTTTCAAGCTGAATGACAATATTTACACATACCTCCTTCAGCGCAGGGCCGAAGCTCAGATAGCACGCGCTTCCAACACTCCCGACAACGAGATAATTGACATGGCAAAAATCGTTCAGCCGCCGGTTAAACCAAAGCCGATGAGGAATTATGCCATTGCCCTGATGGCCGGACTGCTTGTCCCCGGAGCATTGCTGGTGCTGATACGGGAGCTTAACACAAAAGTAACATCAGAAGAGGATATAAAGAGAATCTCCGACCTGCCGATAGCTGGACATATCACCCACAGCCTGAGGGAGTATCAGACAGTGGTGTTAAACGACCTGCGGAGCAATGTGGCCGAGACATTCCGGAACCTCCGGACAAGACTTCAGTTCTTTACACGTGAGACAAAATCTCCCGTGATACTCATCACCTCCTCGATGCCTGAAGAGGGCAAAACATTTGCATCAATAAACCTCGCGTCAGCCTACAGTCTGGCCGGAAAAAAGACAGTTCTCCTTGGATTTGACCTTCGTAAACCCAAACTTTACTCCGATTTCTCCGTGAAGGGAGAAAAAGGCATATCAACATATCTTATCGGACAGCATTCACTTGATGAAGTGATACAGGAGAGCGGATACCAGAACCTGTGGGTGATAACTTCAGGTCCCATACCTCCAAATCCTTCGGAGCTTGCCGGTTCGGAAAAGACAAAGGAGATGTTTTCGGAGCTTAAGAAACGTTTTGACTATATCATCTGCGACAGTGCGCCTATAGGTGCAGTGTCCGACACAATCTCCCTGGCAATGCTGGCCGATGTGACAATAATGCTTGTGCGTCACAGGAAGACGGTAAAATACATACTCGAGAACACCCTGAACGATGCCAAAGCAAACGGCATAAATCATATCAGTCTGCTGTTGAACGACATAAGTCGCGACAAGGGCATTTACGGCTACACCGGCCGGTACCGGTATGGATACGGATACGGGTACGGCTACGGTTATACGTACGAGAATGAGGAGGTGAATGGTAAAGGTTAAGCAATTGTCATTCAATAGTCATTCAATAGTCATTCGGTGGTCATTCGATAGTCATTCGATGGTCATTCGATGGTCATTCGATAGTCATTCGATGGTCATTCGATAGTCATTCGATAGTCATTCAATGGTAATTAAATAAAAGAAGTGGAAATTAAAGTGCTAAAAGGATATGAAACTGGAAGAGTTAAATGTTTACAGGCAGTCGATGGAGCTGGCTGAAAGAATATGGACAATTGTAACAGACTGGGATTATTTTCCGAAAGACACTATTGGCAAACAGTTGATAAGGGCGGCTGACTCGATATCTGCAAATCTGAGTGAAGGTTTTGGCAGATATCATTATCGTGAAAACAAGAACTTTGGATATTATAGCCGCGGTTCATTATCAGAGACCAGAACATGGCTAATCAAAGCGCATAACCGTAAACTTCTGACAACAGAGGATTTCAATTCATTCATAAAAGAGATAGACGATATCGGCATCAGACTTAACAATTACATAAAATCCATAGG
>JABUEV010000375.1 GCA_013314865.1 Bacteroidales bacterium
GCAAGCAGAACTATTAGAATTACAAGCAATGATAATTGTTTCATAGATGTTTTATTATAAGTCGTGCGGTCGTGTCGAAGCAAAGCGAAGATCCCGACCGTATCTCAGATCCTGACATCCGTCGACTGATGGATCGTCAGGAGCGTCGGGATAGTCCGGAATCCTGCAACCATATCTCTGAAATTTTGAAACCCTGAAACCCTGAAACTGAAACTCTGAAACTCTGAAATCCTGAAATTTTAAACCATGATTCACTATACTTTTCCTTGCTCAGTGCTCAGTGCTCAGTGCTCAGTGCTCAGTGCTCTGTGCTCTGAGCCCTCTGCCTACCACCTTCCGTCTTCCGCCTTCCGCCTTCCACCCACCGCCCATCGCCTACAGCCCACCGCCCACCGCCTTCTCATATCCCCTTCACCACAATATTTCTGACTGCACCGGTAGTTCTCCATGAAGCTATGCCAAAAGGTTTAGAGAGTTCCACCTCCGGCCGTATTGAAAGAACTTTGTCTTCGATTGCTAAATCAACAACAGGTTCCCTGTCGATCCATGCTCTGATTGAGTCAGTTGTGACTCTCAGCCGGATTGAATACCACCTGTTCTCCTCAAAACGCCTGAGAAGTGTAGTTTCGTTCTCAGAAGCATCCCGGCCGTTGATACTGCTCAATCCTACTGTAGTCCCTCCCCATCCGCCAATAATAAGACTGCAGGGAGATTTAGCGACAGGGAAAGTGATACCGCAGAAGAAGTCATTTCCGTCAATCCTTTTGGCCTCAAGAGTCACTTCATAATTGATTTCGGGAAATTCTTTTTTCCAGGTAATGCCTGTACAGCCGTCGCCCATGCCCAGTATTATTGCATCGCCCGATACATAAACCGGACCCTGAGGCCCGAAATTGGTTATCTCCCAACCTGTCAAATCATTGCCATTAAACATCACCCCCGGAGCAGATACCTCAATTACTTTTACGGATTCCTTTTTTTCAGCCACCGGGCTGTTGCCGGATCTGCATGCGGAAATAAGAACTATCCCTGCAAAAAATAGCGATGTGAGATATTTTACCATATTGCCTTAATATCTGGAATATCAGAAAACGGAAAAAGCCCTTCAGAAGTTGTCATTGCAGTAGATTTCCGGAGTAACCCTCTCCTTCCATTTACTGACAATTTTTTCATTGCCTAATTTTTTATAAAAATAAGAAAATAGCTCAACTTCATTTCAATATGATATAAAATTGATTCAATAATTATCAACGTTTTCAAAAAAGAACTTGCGCAGGTTTGAATGCATCATTTGAAATTTGCTTAAAGGCATGAAATATCACAATCAATTCAGCAAACTTTTTATACATTTGATACATTATATATTTTCCATGGAGAACAACTGGGTTTTGGAATACAAGATCAAGATCAACCGCTCAGGACTCTACTGATCCGTTTGGGGGAAAGTCTTTCTCCTGCCTTAATCATGCCAGCCGGTTCAATTGCCGGATCAGTTCAATTCATCTTTTAAAACGTCTTAAAAAAAAATTTTCAATAATATGGAAACGCTGGTAATTACAGGAAATGATTTAACAGTACAGGATGTTGTAAATGTGGCACGATATGGTCAGAAGGTTGAGTTACATCCTGATGCACGTAGGAGGATCAATGAGTGCCGTGCCATGCTCGAAAAAAAGATTGTTGCTCATGAAATAATGTATGGTGTCAACACCGGTATCGGGGAATTTTCGGAGATAGTGCTTAACGACGATCAGATAAAGGATTTTCAGAGGTACCTGGTTTACAATCATGCGGCAGGCATAGGGGAGCCGGCTTCTGAGGAGATAGTCCGGGGGGCCATGCTTGGCAGGATTAATGTTCATGCACACGGCAATTCAGGCAACAGGCTCGAAATAACGGAGACTCTGGTTGAGATGCTCAACAGGGGTGTTACTCCTTATGTATGTCAGAAAGGGTCTGTAGGTGCGTCGGGCGATCTTGCGCCAATGTCTCAGATAGCCCTTCTTTTGCTTGGAGAAGGAAAAGCCTACTACCGGGGAGAGCTTCTCGACGGAGCCGAGGCTATGAGAAGGGCAGGGATACCGGTTCCCGGTCTTCAGGCGCGCGACGGCCTTGCTGCCATTAACGGATCGAACATGCTTACGGCAATGAGTGCCATCTGGCTTGTCGATGCAAATAACTGGCTGAAGCAGGCTGAAATAGCCGCATCAATGACACTCGAAGCTCTCAAGGCAAACATGAAGCCTTACACTCCCCTTCTTCATGAAGCAAGGGGATTTAAAGGAGCAATAAGAAGTGCCAGGGCTATCAACAAATGCATCGCCGGTGGTGATCTTGCGGAAGGCAGACTAAAATCCAAGGTTCAGGATGCCTATTCAATGAGATCGACACCTCAGGTGATAGGCTCAGCCCACGACATGCTCGCCTTTGCCCGTTCGCAGGTGGAAATAGAACTTAACGGCGTGGGAGACAATCCGATATTTTTCCCCGACAGAAACCTCCAGCTTTCAGGGGCAAACTTCCAGGGATCGCCTGTATCTGTGCCAATGGATATGGCCGGAGCATGCATCACAATGGTAAGTGTAATGTCGGAAAGAAGAATGAACAGGCTTAACAATGTCAATCTAAGTGTGGGATTGCCCGATTTCCTTACCAAAGGAGCAGGCATGTTTTCAGGCATGATGCTCAGCCAGTATACAGCCGATACCCTTATAGTAGAACAGCGGATTCTTTCAATGCCGGCTTCTATCCAGTCCATACCTGCTGCTGCCGACCAGGAAGATTTTGTGTCTATGGGTATGAATACTGCAATAAAGAATAACCAGATACTCGACTGTGCCTATGGAATCCTTGGAATTGAATTCATGGCCGCAGCTCAGGCACTTGACTTTAGAAAAGAAGAATACAGATTCGGAAAAGGCGTTCAGACAGCAAAGGATGTGATCAGAAAATATATTGATTTCCTTGACATTGACCGCCCGCTGTATCCCGACCACACCAGGATGAAAGAACTGGTGAAATCGTGTGAAATACTTTATGAAGTTGAAAAAGCAGTCGGACCTCTTGAATAAAAAATCATCTGTTAATAATTTCACAATATGAAAAACAAAACACTGCAGGTATGTATTGCGATAATAATCGCAATCTTTCCTTCCTGCACATCAAAACAGGAGAAAATGGAAAATAGAATGAGGGAATTTATTTCCGCCTATGAAGAAAAGGTGATCCCGCTGTACCGGCAAGCCAATCTTGCATCATGGGAGGCAAACATTTCAGGAACTGACGAGGACTGGGCTAAAAGTGAAAAGGCTTCCCTTGAACTCGCTAAAGTGTATACTGATAAAACAGCATTTAATGAACTGAAAACATTGAAGGAATCGGGATTAGTAAAAGATTCACTTCTTGCCCGTCAGCTTGAACTGCTTTACAATTCATACCTTGGCGGTCAGGTGGATCCTGAAATGCTGGCTGAACAGATCAGGATGGAAACCGAAATAAGCAAGAAATATTCCAATTTCAGGGCAAAGGTAAACGGGAAGGAGCT
>JABUEV010000376.1 GCA_013314865.1 Bacteroidales bacterium
GCACTCCATAAATTACTTTTACGCCTTCTTCCATCAGCTTATTTCCCCACAGGATATTGGCCTCCTCATCAAAACGAGCCTGAAGCTCCACCACCGTTGTGACGTTTTTCCCGTTTCTCACTGCGCTCATCAGTGCGTTTATGACGCTTGAATTGCGGGCAAGCCTGTAAAGGGTTATCTGGATGTTAGTTACGAAAGGATCGATTGAGGCTTCCCTCAGCAGGTCAATGAAATGGTCAAATGGATGGTATGGGAAAAACAGCATGATATCTTTCTTCTTTATGGCAGACAAAATGCTTTTTCCTGACTGAATGTCCTTGTGAGGTATATGCACAAGGGGTTCAAAATAGAATTTCTTGCGCCCAAGCTTCGGGAAGTTCATGAAATCTTTAAAATTATGGTACCTGTTGGCAGGTATTATAACATCATCCGGTCCGAACTTAAGCAAGCGTGTAAAAACCTTCAGCATCTCCTGCGGCATCTCCCTGTCATAAATAAACCTTACCGGCGATCCGTGCTTTCTCTTCTGAAGACTCTTTGAAAGTTTCTCAATGTAGCTTTCAGCAAAATCATCAGCTATCTCCAGCTCTGCATCCTTAGTCACCTTAATGGTATAGGCGTAGATATCATCAAAGTCAAAAATGAAAAAGATATCCTTCAGGCCCCATCTGATGATATCGTCTAGAAAAATAACATACTTCTCGTCATTTTTTTCCGGAAGAAGAATAAAACGAGGCAATACACCGGCCGGAACTTCCATCAGTGCATATCTGCTTTTTTGAGCATCTTTTTTTGCAAGATGAATTGCAAGATAGATTGCATCATCGGTAAGATTTGGAAGGTTTGAATCTTTCCCGATCAGGAAAGGCATAAGCCTGTGCCTTACCTCACTGAGAAAATAGTCCCTGACAAATTCTGTCTGTTCAGCATTCAATTCCTTTTCATTAATGAAATGAATCTTATGCTTTTCCAGTTCCTGGACAAGGGAGGTAAAAATTTTCTCGAAACGGTTGTTTTGTTCGAGAACTATTTCCTGAATCTTTCTAAGGGTGGCTTTAGGGCTGTACCCGAGTATTTCTTTTGATTTTTCGCCAAATTTCGAAAGTCTTCTTAAGGTGGCCACTCTTACCCTGAAGTATTCATCCAGGTTGTTTGAATAGATTCCAAGAAACTTAAAGCGTTCCATCAGAGGAACATCCCTGTTTTCAGCTTCCTGCAGAACTCTTTCATTAAATGACAACCAGCTGATCTCTTTTGGAATGTAGGATTTATTCATAATGTCTTCTCAGGTTTCAGAAAATAAAGTTGCTTGCCTTTTTCCCGGATTATTTCTTTCCATGTTTTTGATTTGAAGGTGATGCAAACAATTCCGCTCTTCGGAAGAAAGTCGCATCCTCCTTTTGAAAGCCGGTCGGGTACCTCGGTGAAAGACGGATTGTGACCGAAAAGCATCAGGGTATTGATTTTTTCAGGAATTTCTGCAAGTATTCCTGCAAGGGTATTCAGATTCATCCGGTCGTAGAGATCGCTTTTCAATAAAATTTGTCCGGGATCAATATCATATTCTCTCGCAAAAATCAGGGCTGTTTCGAGTGCCCTGAAGGCAGGACTTGTAATAATCATACCCGGGTCATTTTCAAATTCCTTTAATCTGCCGGCCATTATTTTTGAGACGTATTTACCCTTATCGGTAAGTGACCTCTCAAAATCAGAAATAGATTCCGTAAGTTCTTCCGCTCTGCCGTGCCTGACGAATATTAGTTTTTTCATAAGATCATTTTTTGGTTCAGAGGTAGCGCAGGGTGTTTTGCTCAGTCACCGAATATGGTACCCATGTTTTTGGCTTTCAGGACAAGAGGATTGTCGGGTTTAACCAGTTTCGTCTTTCCTGCCACCTCTTCCAGGGGTACAGACACAATCTCGTTGTTTTTGAGAGCCACCATCTTCCCGTAATCGCATTTGGCTATCAGGTCGGCAGCGGCTGAACCGTATTGTGTTGCAAGCACCCGGTCCATCGGAGATGGTGACCCTCCCCTCTGGATATATCCAAGCACTGTCTCCCTCGTCTCGATTCCGGTAAGATCGCTGATCTTCCTGCTGAGATAACGTGCGGGAGAGATTTCTTTTGCCGGAATTCTTATACCTTCTGCTACAACCATAATAGAGTAGGGCTTGTTTTCCCTGAACCTTTTCTGGAGATATTCTGCCACTTTCTTTTCATCATATTCAATTTCCGGTATTAAAATTACATCGCCGCCGCTGGCTATCCCGGAATATAGAGCTATCCAGCCTGCATTGTGACCCATCAGTTCGATGATCATAATCCTTTTATGTGAGTTGGCAGTGGAATGAAGACGGTCAATGGCCTCAGTTGCAATATTTACCGCAGAATCAAAACCAAAAGTGATGTCTGTTCCCCAGACATCATTGTCGATTGTCTTTGGAATGCCAACAACATTCAGACCTTCCTGAGCAAGCAAATATGCTGTTTTCAGGGTGCCGTTCCCGCCAATGCATACCAGACAGTCGAGGCCCATCTGCTCATAATGTTCTTTTATCAAAACAGGTTTTCTTATTTCATTCTTGCCTTTCCCTTCGCGTTTGAAAGGTTTTTCGCGGGATGTGCCGAGAATTGTGCCGCCCAGCGTTAGAATTCCGCTAAGATCGTTTTCGGATAATTCCCTGTATTCTTTGTTTATCAGGCCTGTAAATCCATCGCTTATTCCAATCACTTTCATGCCGTATTTCACCATGGCAGTCTTTCCCACACCCCTGATGGCAGCGTTGATTCCCGGACAATCACCTCCGGCTGTCAGAATTCCTATCTTCTGACCATTCTTTACTTTTCCCATTGACTTAATGTTAAGTTGACAGAAACAAATTTAAGTTTTTGACTGAATATATAGGTTAACTGGCATTACTATTTTGGAACTGAGGAATGATTTAACTAAAAATTAATTATTTTTATAAAAGCTGAAACCCATATTCCGGATATGTTACTCAATTATGTGAAAATTAAGGATATAAAACCGGCGCTATCGGAATATATCCGTGATTCAGTTCGTCTGACAGGTCCGGACAGCCTGCCTGACGACAAAACCGTTCACGACATAAGAGTCCTGATGAAAAAGTCCAGAGCAGCAATAAAGCTGGCTTCAACACTGTTGGATCAGGAGACTTTCACACGCGAGTATTCTGCTTTCAGAGAGGTTGGTTCTATATTATCGCAATGGAGGGAAACTTCTGTTCAAAGGAAACTGTTGAAGGATATAAGAAAGAAACATCCGGAATTAATGAGCCAGATAGGAAGCGATGAACGGATTGCGGTTCTGATGAAAAAGCCGGAAACTTCTTCCTCATCATCTCCTGAGGTAAAAGAAAAATTCACGGCCGCAAATGAGATATTAAAAAAATCCTGGTACAGGATACGTTTTATTAATCCGGGAATACCGGACCCGGAGAAGATGCTGAAGGAGCTGGATAAAAGTTATGGTTTGGCGAAGGAGTGTTATATTATTGCCAGGAATAGCCCGA
>JABUEV010000377.1 GCA_013314865.1 Bacteroidales bacterium
ATATTTTTAATTCACAGAGCCAGGTTGAGCGTCATGTTGATGAAGCTCTCAAAATATGTCTTTTGCTAAAGAAATCTGACGCTGTCAGTGCCTGATCGAATCCTTATAAGTATAAATACTACATAAAAAATAAGTTTTAACCTTCTTACCTGCATGGGCCGGATGCAATAAATTTGTTGTTAATTATTTAACAAACCGGATTTCTTAGCTTTTTTGAGATGAGCAAGTACCGCGAACTGCTGATGCAGGATGTAAGGTTTGAGGAAGGTCTCAAAGCCTGTATGAATTGTGGAGTCTGCACTGCTATTTGCCCTGCCGCAGAATTTTATATTTATGATCCCCGTAAAATTGTAGATTTGGTCCAGTCTGGAACCGATGAAGAGATAGAAACACTTCTCAAATCTGATACTATCTGGTACTGCGGTGAATGCATGTCATGCAAGACAAGATGCCCCAGAGGCAATACACCGGGGTTGGTGATAATGGCCTTGCGCAACCTCTCACAGCGGCTTGGATTTTTTACTGAATCGGAAAAAGGACGTCAGCAGTTTGCAATCAAAAGAACAGTGGGGGAAAATATCTTTAAGTACGGATACTGTGTCGCAGCTTATGCGGTTAATCCTGAAATGCATCCTGAGCAAGGACCTATCTGGGAGTATATCATTAAGCACAACAAGGATGTTTTTGAGCGTTTTGGCGGTCACATAGGAGAACTGGGAGAGGGTCCTTTGAGAAAAATTCCTGATGATGTCAGGGACGAACTTAAAAGAATTTTCGAAGTTTCAGGCGGAAAGGAAATGTTTGACAAAATAGAGGAATTTTCAAGAGCAAAAGCAAGGGAGATGGGACTTCAGTTTAAAAAAGAAGGAATTGACAATGAATATTTTGTGGAAGTTTATACAGCAAATACAAAAAATCATACCTCTGAAAAATGAACAGTGAAGGTAAAAAAAGGATCTGGTCAGAGTACCAGAAGGAGATTGCAGATGATCATTTTTTTTATGTAAGGTCATGCATCCGGCAAAGTTTCTTCCCTGGCTCCGAACAGTTCTTCCTCAATTTCATGAGAAAAGATCTGGGAAAAGATGTATTTGAGAATCCTTCTCATACAACCTGCACAGGAATAGGATACCATGGCGATATAGTACCTTTCTCCACTACAATGACAGTTGTTGCCCGTCATTTTGCTCTGATGAAGGAATCGGGCTACAAAAATATTGCAATTTCATGTGTGACATCTTTTGGGATATATACGGAAATACTTGAAACCTGGAAACATTTCCCGGAAGAGCTTGAAAAGACTCGTGAGTATCTCTATAAAGCAACCGGAAGGGAGTTTGACATACCTGAGAACATGGCGCATACGAGCGATATAATTTATAAGTTCAGGGATGAGATTTCTGCCAGGGCCAAATATCCCCTTATTAACAGGATGACCGGGGAACCATTGAAGGTAGTGGAGCACATCGGCTGTCATTATTCAAAGATGTTTCCGAAATATGGTATAGGAGGAGCTGAATTTCCCAGGGTTTTGAGCGGAATGATTGAGTCATGGGGCGGGGAAGTGGTTGATTATCCGGAAAGAAGACATTGCTGTGGATTCGGATTCAGGCAGTATTTAGTACAGGCTAACAGGGGCTACTCTCTGTCAAACACTTACAAGAAATTCAATTCAATGAAACCTTACAAGCCTGATCTGATAATTACCAATTGTCCCGGCTGTAATATGTTTATGGATAAGTGGCAATATACTATCAAAGCCATGGAAGGCACAACATTCGGTTCTGCCGGTGATTCAATTCCTGTTCTGACATATGAGGAGGTTGCGGGTCTTGTACTTGGATATAGTCCATGGGACCTTGGCCTTCAATATCATATGGTTCAGTCAGAACCTCTTCTGAGGAAGATGGGAGTTGATTTTAATCCTGACGATAAATACAAGACCAAAGACGGTAAGAATATGCCTGTACCGCAGAATCTTATAAATTCATGATGATGGAAGGAAAGTCGGTAGTAGTTGTAGGCGGAGGTGCTGCAGGGATGGAAGCAGCAGGACAGCTTGCGAAAGCTGGCGCAAGAGTAACAATTGTTGAGAAGGAGAGCGAAACAGGAGGACATGTAAGCAAATGGTGTTACCTTTTTCCTGACCGGCGAAAAAGCACTGAAGTAATTCAATACCTGAATTCGCAGATAAACCAGAAGAACATAACACTGCTGACTGGCGAAGAGGTTAACCTCGTTGAAAAAAAAGGAGGCAGATTTATTTTGACCACCTCCAACGGGAAAGAGCTTGATGCCGATGCAGTGGTACTGGCTACAGGATTTGATCTTTTCAGAAGCGAAAGAAAAGAGGAATATGGTTACGGGATATATGAAAACGTGATAACATCAGCCGATCTTGAGGTGATGTTTAAGAAAGGTGAAATAAGGCTGACAAATGGCGGAGTGCCGCAAAAGATAGGTTTCATACATTGTGTCGGATCGCGTGATGAGAAGGTAGGCAACCTCTATTGTTCAAAACTCTGCTGCGTTACTGCAGTAAAACAGGCTATAGAGATTAAGGAGTTTCTTAAAGAAGCCAGGATTTTCTGCTTTTATATGGACATGAGAATGGGAGGTGCCCTGTATGAGGAACTATACCATGAAGCACAGGTTAAACACGGGATTTCCTTTATACGCGGCAAAGTATCAGAGGTGAGCCAGACAATCGATCACAGGCTGGTGGTTAAGGCCGAGGATACCCTTGCAGGAAGACCTCTCCGAATGGAGATAGACATGCTTGTTCTGATGGCAGGCATGGAAATGTCGCAAGGCGGAAAACGGATTGCACAGAATAGCAGGATTAAAACAGGAGAAAACAGATTTTTCCTGCCTGCCGACCATCATTTCGGAGGCAATAAGAGCAATGTTAGAGGAATTTATTTTGCAGGAGCTTGTGCTGCACCCATGAACATTACTGAAACGATTTCGCATGCAAGGAGTGCAGTTCAGGATGTAATAACCTATTTAAGTGACGGAAAACAGTAAAATGGCAGATTTCGGTTTCACCATAATAAAGCCACGGGTTATCGATTACGACTCCAACGACAGACGGATTGCAGAATATATCTTTGAAAGGGAGCCGAGTTTCAGACTTTGCATAGAATGCGGAGCTTGTTCCGCGACATGCTCTGCAGGCAATTTTACAAGATTCAGTTTGAGGGAATTCAATATTCTTCTCAAAAGAGGTGAGAATTCATATGTGAAAAATGAACTTAAGAAATGCATGCTCTGCGGAAAATGCACACTGGTGTGCCCGCGGGGAGTGAATACAAGAAATGTAATCAGTCTTGCACAGGAAGCATTTATTAAATTAAACGGCCATGAAGTTTGATCCTTTTGTCATTCCGTTCAACATAGGGCTTTATTTTATACTCCTGTATGCGGTAACCAGAAGCGTTATCTGGTTTATAAAACTGTCAAGGCCTGATAAATTACGACTTCAGAGAGGTTTTTTCGGCAGGGCAT
>JABUEV010000378.1 GCA_013314865.1 Bacteroidales bacterium
CGGCATTAAGACTGAAAAACTCTCAATAGCTCAGAAAATAATAGTGGAACGGTTTGAGATAAGCGAACTTAAACCTTCAGCCAGGCTTAACCAGGGGCATTATACCAATATAGTAAACGGGAAATTTATATGTGACACTATCGAGTTTGCGGCCAATACTACTGTCATCAGGACAGCCCAGCCGCTTGCAAACCTGGCCGCGTACCTGCTTGAACCCCTGTCAACCGATGGCCTGCTTACCTGGAACTATTTCGACCGTTACCTTGTACCCCAGTGGGGGATGGGTTTCTATCCCTATCCTGTTTACAGGGTTGTGGACAGACAGGATCTGAAAACGGGTAGATAAAGTCTTGCAGTCCTGCTTCCGCTTCCCGCCTTTGCCGACCTTCG
Source organism: Bacteroidales bacterium (assembly GCA_013314865.1). Taxonomy (GTDB): domain Bacteria; phylum Bacteroidota; class Bacteroidia; order Bacteroidales; family VadinHA17; genus LD21. The sequence continues at coordinate 391 of JABUEV010000378.1, forward strand.
GTCAGCTCCGGCGGGCAAAGCGCGGAACTGACTCACTATGTTCGTCAGAGTCTTGCAGTATATTATTAATATTCCGATCTGGAATTTAATATACCGCGGAGCGGTTACATCAATGATAGAAAACAGAAGAAAAAATATATCTCAAAACCGCGGAGCGGTTTCATAATTATGATCTAACCGGTTTATAACCACGGTGTGCCTGCGGCACAACACAGAGTTATCACAGAGTTTCACTGTTTTATTCTGAAAATTGTTGGAATCCTGAATTGACAGACTGCACGACTGCACGACTGCACGACTATCAATTATTATCCTCCTCCAGGTCCTTCATCACATCCCTTAACTCCTCTGTATCGTACCCTTTCATTAACTTGTTAACCCTGTTCCTCGTACTCAGTCCTGCAAGAGTGAAGAGGACAATCAGACCTATAAGGACATACATTACAATCTTTGCGCTTTCAGGTTTTGCCTTAAGGGCTTCCACCAAACCATGATAAAGCATCCAGATTGCGTATATGCTTACAGCCAGACTGACAATCATTCCAAGGTAAATATTTATTCCAGTCGTAAATCCAAGTAGTGCACTGACAGGCATAACCACCATAGTAGCTGCGGTAACACGTACATTAGCTTCAAAATCGCTGTTGCCTTTGCATATTGAGGAGATGATAAGTAAAATCACTGCACCGACAAAAAGACCGATAATTGCGGCAACGATATACCAGACAAGTGCCATTGCACCGATTGCCCCGCCAAGGAAACCTGCTCCTGCAGCTCCAAGCCCAAGGATGCTCCATAAGAATACTATCACGCCGGCAATAGCACCGTAAATGACAGCCTTTATCAATGGCTCTGTCATGCCGCCGGTAAGCTTCATCTTTGAAAAATAAGACTTCGGATTCAACAAGGTCTCTTTCGACTCACTGATGAATGCATTGAAATCAAATGAAGAAGTAGTTGACTCGCTCATAGTTTGTTGATTTAAGGTTAAAAAAGAATGATCAGCCGGTTTAAATGAAACGAAAAGTTAAAAATTTTTTTTAAACCGGCACCTATGACAACAGCTTTTTTTGAGGAACAACTACTCAAGATATGTATAACCGTAAAGCCCCGATCTGTAGTTTGACAGGAATTCCTTCCCCTCTTCTATGGTTATTATCCCGGCCTTTACGGATGAGGTTACCCATGTCTCGACGGTTCGGACCATCCTCTTGGCGTTGTACTGCACGTAATCAAGCACCTCTGCAACAGTCTCACCGTCTATCACCTGGTCGATCCTGTAACCATCTTCATCCACGGTTACATGAACTGCATTGGTGTCACCAAACAGATTATGAAGGTCGCCAAGTATCTCCTGGTATGCACCCACAAGGAAAACTCCTATATAATAAGGCTCTTTGGGCTTGAGGGGATGCACAGGCAAGTGATATGATGAATTGCGTGTGGCAATGAAATTGTCAATCTTTCCGTCCGAGTCACATGTCATGTCCTGTATCGTGGCAGTCCTGACAGGCTCTTCATTCAGCCTGTGAATCGGCATGATGGGAAATATCTGGTCAATAGCCCAGGCATCGGGTAATGACTGAAAGAGTGAGAAATTGCAGAAATATTTGTCAGAAAGAAGCCTTGAAATCTGTCTGAGCTCTTCAGGAACATGCTTTGTGTTAAGCGCAAGCTGGTAGACTTTCCTGGCTATCGACCAGAAGAGTCTTTCTATCTGGGCACGGGTCTTCAGGTCAATCAGTCCGAGACTGAAGCGGTCGAGTGCTTCTTCCCTTATCTGCTGGGCATCGTGCCATGTTTCAAGCATCCTGTTCTGATTCACATTGTTTAAAAGAGGGTAGAGGTCTTTAACCAGTTCATGGTCATTCTCTGTAACTGTTTCTTCCTCATCCCACGAGGGCAGGGTAGTGGTCTCAAGCACCTCAAAGATCAGCACCGAATGATGGGCAGTAAGTGAACGTCCCGATTCAGTTATTATATTCGGATGCGGCACTCCGTTCTTGTTACTCGCATCCACAAAGGTGCTAATCGAGTCGTTTACATATTCCTGTATCGTGTAATTGACACTGCTCTCACTGTTGGATGAACCGGTCCCGTCATAATCAACACCCAGCCCGCCTCCTATATCCACAAACTCTACATTGAATCCCATCTTCCTCATCTGAACATAAAACTGTGATGCTTCCCGGAGAGCCACCTTTATCTTGCGGATCTTTGTAACCTGGCTCCCTATGTGGAAATGAATGAGACGTATGCAGTCCCTCATCCTGTTCTTCTCTATAAAGTCAATTGCTTCAAGCAGTTCACTTGAAGTGAGACCAAATTTGCTTATGTCACCGCCCGACTCCTCCCATTTGCCGCTACCTACGCTGGCCAGTTTAATCCGAATGCCCAGATTTGGCTTAACCTTCAGCCTTTTTGCAATAGTCGTGATAAGCCTAAGCTCATTCAGCTTCTCTACCACAAGAAAGATCCTTTTCCCCATCTTCTGTGCCAGAAGCGCCAGTTCAATATAATCCTCATCCTTGTATCCGTTGCAGATGATAAGCGACTCAGGGTCAGTATTGATGGCAATTACGGCATGAAGCTCAGGTTTTGACCCGGCCTCCAGACCGATGTTGAATTTCTTGCCATGACTGACAATCTCTTCAACAACCGGACGCATCTGGTTGACCTTTATAGGATATATAATGAAATTTTGCGCTTTGTATACATACTCTTCTGCAGCTGACCTGAAACAACTTGAAATTGTTACTATCCTGTCGTCAAGTATGTCGGGAAACCTTACAAGCACCGGCAGTGATACATCCGAAAGCTGCAGCTCATCGACCAGTTCCTTCAGATCCACCGCGGCGCTGTTTTTCTGCGGCCGTACCTCAACATTTCCCTTTTGATTGATGGAGAAATAATTTACACCCCATCCGTTAATGTTGTACAACTCTTCAGAATCTTCTATTCGCCACTTCCTCATTTTATTCAGTTGTTCCGGTTAAAATTTTCTGCAATTATATGAAATTAAAAGTTATAACCCGAGATTTCAGGGAAAATATTATGACAACCGAATGACAACCGAATGACTATTGAATGACAACTGAATGACAACTGAATGACAAC
>JABUEV010000379.1 GCA_013314865.1 Bacteroidales bacterium
ATCACTGAATCTTTCAATCACTTCCTTTACCCTGTATTCATTGACAAACGTGAAGAAATTTTTCCCGTATTTTTCATTAAGCACCTGGGTTATATAATGCCTGGATATGCCGGTTTTTCTGGAAAGGTCGTGTATTGTAAGGTCTCTTTTCAGATATGGCTTGCCGGTTTCCATGTAACTTATCAGCTTTGCCAGGTATTTTTCAGCCTGACTCTCCTTTAACCCGCTCCTGAGGTACTTTCCGGCCGATTTTTCTCCGTTCATATTATTTCTTACCATCTCTCCGAAAATTGCAGGCTGTTTTATTCCATAAAAGCTGTATGCTGCAGAGAAGAGTGCAATGAATCCAAATATTACAAAATAGGGATCAAACGGAATATAATTCCCTATCATATTCAGTCCGCCAAGTATGAACAAGATAAAATAAGCCGCATAAAAGCTTATTGCAAGAATCTTGAGCCAGTTAAGAGTAATTTTCTGTGATGTGAACGAAACAAGGTTTTTCAGATTCAACTGATGCCGTCTGATTTCTACAAATGCCAGGGTGCTGTAGATGGTTATGGACAGAAAGAAGGTGACTGAATATGCAATCCTGAGAGGCATAAGCCTGTCGGGTTTAAAGAACGACCTGAGGTCCCTGACAAGCGGTTCTGAGCGGAAAATTACTGAGACAGTGAAGAAGACTATAAAAGGAATAAAATGCAGAAGTAAAAGCCAGTTAAACTTCCTTTCAGGTTCTGTCATAAATCTTACATACAGGTAAAGCAACGGCCCATATGTAAATGTAATAAAGGGAAAAGAATACATTTCAATTACGGTGCTGTTGATAAGCGCAAAAATCAGTTCTATGCAGATCAGAAAAAGCCATGCGGCCATGATCCTGTTTGCCGTTGTGGCAGTTTTCTTGGTTGCAATCAATAGCCCCGAAAAAAAAGATTGTGATATTCCAATATAGAGTACAGGTTCAATATTGACCATCAGACGGGGAAGTAATATTTATATCAAAAATAATAAAAAGGTTTACAAAATAAGGTATATTTGAATTCAGAGTTAATAGATTGTTAGAGTTATAAAACTAATCTGGTTTTGTCAAATGAGTGTACTCTTAAATAAGAATTCAAAAGTCATCATACAGGGATTTACCGGAAATGAAGGAACATTTCATGCGTCTCAGATGATTGAATATGGAACTCATGTAATGGGTGGTGTAACACCCGGAAAAGGAGGGACCACACATCTTGGACTGCCGGTTTTCAACACGGTAAGAGAGGCAGTTAAAAAAACAGGTGCTGATGTTTCAGTTATATTCGTTCCCCCTTCAGCCGGTGCAGATGCAATTATGGAAGCTGCAAACGGAGGGATAAAACTGATTGTTGCAATAACGGAAGGAATTCCGGTTGGTGATATGGTAATTGTAAAAGAATATCTCAAACAATTTGATTGCAGGCTTATCGGGCCAAATTGTCCGGGTATTATCACCCCGGGTGAGTCAAAGGCCGGTATAATGCCCGGATTCATTCACAGAAAAGGAACGATTGGTATAATATCCCGCTCAGGAACACTCACTTACGAAGCTGTTGACCAGATAACAAAGCGCGGGCTTGGACAGTCAACCTGCATAGGAATTGGAGGGGACCCGGTACCCGGCACTACCATTCTCGATTCAGTGAAGCTGATGATGAAAGATGATGAGACAGAAGCGATACTTATTATTGGAGAAATAGGGGGTACAATGGAAACTGAAGCCGCTGAATGGATCAGTCTGAACAAGACAAAACCAGTAGTTGCATTTATTGCCGGCCAGACAGCCCCCAAGGGAAGAAGGATGGGTCATGCCGGAGCAATAATAGGAGGGAAGGCCGATACAGCAGCTGAAAAAATGGCAATTATGGAAAAATGCGGAATCACTGTTGTAAAATCGCCGGCAGAAATAGGGGATTCAGTGTTCAGGATAGTTGAAGGGTTGAAGGGTTGAAGAGTTGAAGGGTTGAAAGGTTATTCCAGGGCTTCAGGGTTTCAGGGTTTCAGAATTCCAGAATTCAAAAATTCAAAGATTCAAGAATTGGCTTCGCCGAGCTCAATTGAAATTAAAAGTTTTGCAGTCCTTGACAAGACCACAAGACTGTCCCGATACTTCGATCGGGGTTTCGTCCTGCTTCGCAGTCCTCAACAAAACTTGCAAAACCTGTCCCGACGCTACGGTCGGGATTTCGTCCTGCTTCGCAGTCCTCAACAAGACAATCAGACAAAATATTATCCTATATTTGCAAAAATCCAAACTTTCTAATCATGAAAATGCTTGAAGGAAAAACCGCACTTATAACCGGGGCATCAAGAGGAATCGGAAAGGCAATCGCCCGCAGATTTGCACTTGAAGGCGCTGATATTGCAATTACCAATATTGTGGAAGACGAGGAATTTTTAAGTACTGTCGATGAACTGGCGAAACTGTCAGGGGTGAAAGTAAAAGGGTATGTCTCCAATGCGGCAAGTTTTGCAGATTCACAAAAAGTGGTAAATGATATTTTACAGGATTTCGGCCGGATTGACATTCTTGTTAATAATGCAGGGATCACTAAAGACACTCTTTTAATGAGGATGACAGAAGAGCAGTGGGACGCAGTAATTGCAGTAAACCTGAAGTCGGTTTTCAACCTCACCAAGGCAGTGCTTCAGACAATGCTTAAGCAGAAGAGCGGATCAATAATCAATATGAGCTCTGTGGTGGGAGTTTCGGGAAATGCAGGTCAGAGTAATTACTCCGCTTCAAAAGCAGGAATCATAGGGTTCACAAAAAGTGTTGCAAAAGAACTTGGCTCAAGAAATATAAGATGCAATGCAATTGCTCCCGGGTTCATTCTGACTGAAATGACAGAAAATCTTCCTCCTGATATAAAAAGTGACTGGATAAACAAGATTCCCCTTAAAAGAGGCGGAACACCTGAGGATGTGGCAAATACAGCCCTTTATCTTGCTTCAGACCTCTCATCTTATGTCACCGGACAAACAATTCATGTATGCGGAGGTATGTTAACTTAATTTTTTTATTATATTTGTAAAAACCGCAGGGCGCCTATCCTTTTAGCACGAGGAAATGCAGCGAGACATATTTATTCCACACTATTTTAAACAGGCGCCCTGCTTCTTTTTTTTATACCCTATGCTTCACAATGCATAATACAATCTTCTTCCTGATAATAATTATTCCAGTGACAGGATATCTGATCGAAAGATATCTTGAGCACCTTAATTCAAAAATGTGGTCGGAAAACCTGCCCGACAAACTTAAAGGCTTCTGCGATAAGGAAAAATACAGAAAGACGCTGCTTTATGACAGAGATAACAGAAAGCTGGAGTTCTGGTCATCTACCTTCAACCTTGCAGTGATACTTATTATGATAATTGCAGGCGGCTTTGCCTTTGTCGATGAAATGGCAAGGTCACTTAGCAGTAATATTGTCATAATTTCACTGATTTTCTT
>JABUEV010000380.1 GCA_013314865.1 Bacteroidales bacterium
CTTTCCATTTTCTAAGGCTTCTGCAAACGCATCAAAGGATTGAAAATCTTTCGGTTGTCTCCTGTCCGAAAATAAGGATCAGGCTTTTGAACCACTGGGATAATCTTAACAGATCGGTTGAAAGAGGATACGCAGGATTGTCACTGTGGGAATGGGGCGCTCTTCCTGATTCCATTTCACAGCGTTACACCGATTATGCCAGGGCAAATGCATCAATTGGGATCAACGGAACTGTACTTACCAATGTAAATGCCAATGCTCTCATTCTCACCCCTGGATATTTGCGTAAAGTTGCGGCTCTTGCTGATGCATTCAGACCTTACGGAATTAAAGTTTATCTGACTGCACGCTTCAGCGCTCCTATTGAGATTGGCTCTCTTCCGACAGCAGATCCTCTCGACAGAAGTGTGGCTGAATGGTGGAAGGAAAAAGTAGCTGAGATCTACGGTTACATTCCGGATTTTGGAGGTTTTCTTGTCAAGGCAAACTCTGAAGGTCAGCCCGGGCCCCAGAACTATGGCAGGACCCATGCTGACGGTGCCAACATGCTGGCTGATGCTGTTGCACCCTATGGCGGAATAGTTATGTGGAGGGCTTTTGTATATGACAACAATGTCCCCGATGACAGGGCAAAACAAGCTTATAATGAGTTTGTACCCCTCAACGGAAAATTCAGAAAAAATGTGTTGATCCAGGTTAAGAACGGACCGGTGGATTTTCAGCCGCGGGAGCCTTTCCATCCCCTGTTCGGGGCTATGCCTCTGACCCCTCTGATGCCAGAGTTCCAGATAACCCAGGAATATCTGGGTGCATCAGTGCACCTGGTTTTCCTCGCACCTCTGTTTGAAGAGTGCCTGAAATCAGATACATGGTCAAAGGGCCAGGGATCGACAGTAGCAAAAATTATTGACGGTACCCTGGAAAAACATGAACTGACAGCCATGGCAGGAGTGGCAAACACCGGTAACGTAAGAAACTGGACAGGACACCCTTTCGGTCAGGCTAACTGGTACTCATTCGGAAGACTTGCATGGGACCCGTATCTTACTTCAGAAGAAATTGCCGATGAGTGGATAAGAATGACTTTTTCCAACAACCGGGAACTGGTTGAGTCTTTAACCAGGATTATGCTGTCTTCGAGAGAGATTGCAGTAAACTATATGACACCCCTGGGACTGCATCACATAATGTATGCCGGCCATCATTATGGACCCGGACCATGGGTAGACAAGGGAAGGCATGACTGGACTTCGGTCTATTACCATCGTGCCGACAGGGATGGAATCGGATTTGACAGAACTTCATCGGGAAGCAATGCAGTCAGCCAATACTTCCCTCAGGTGCGGGCAATATTTGAAAACCCGCTTGAATGCCCTGAAAACCTGCTTCTCTGGTTCCATCACCTTCCATGGGATTACAGAATGAAATCAGGCAGAACCCTGTGGGAAGAACTGTGCTATAAGTATGATGAAGGGTACAAATCAGTCAAATGGATCAGGAACGAATGGGAGAAAATAAAAAACTACATTGATGATGACAGGTTTCGGGAAGTTAGCAGTCTTCTTGAAAAGCAGGAAAGAGATGCCAGGATTTGGAGAGATGCATGCCTCGCCTATTTCCAGACATTATCAGAAATATCGTTTCCATCTGATATTGAAAAACCGGAACATGATCTTGACTTTTACAAATCATACCGGTATACGGACATCCCGGGCATTTACTGATTATTGAATCATTTAACTGCTCGTGAAAAACATAATAGAGAGCTACGGTCAGATTGACATCCTTGTTAGCAATGCAGGAATTCATCTCAAAAAGCCATTAACAGAGGTGAGTGACCGTGAATATCAGAAAGTCATTCATTACAGGGGTGGTACTGCCGGTTGGCGGAGGAAACTCCATAGGCTTCTGATTTTAAAAAATGATTTTAGTATATTTAAAGCCTAATCAAACTGACTTATAAGATTTACGCAGTGAAAATAAAAGATGCCAAAGTAATAGCCTGCTCTCCAGGAAGAAAAGCTGAAGAAAATCTTAAGGCCATAAGAATCCAGTCAGGCATTCCTGGCATAGAAAAAGTTTATGGTGTTGCGGGGAACACACCTGGAACAGGAGTTGACATTGACGAGAAAAAGGCACTGAGGTATCCTTTTTCGCTGGCCTCTCTGCCCGTTAACAAAAAAACAGACGGAACATTGTTTTACTGGTAATATCAACATTTATATTATGTTACTTTTAGGTATTGATTTGGGAAGCTCTTCAGTGAAAGCTTCAGTTATTGAGGCGGAATCAGGCAACTGCCTTGCCACGGCTTTTTATCCCAAAGATGAAATGCAGATAATGGCGAAGAAGCCGGGATGGGCTGAACAGGATCCTGAGATATGGTGGTCAAATCTTAAAAATGCCATTTCCGCCTGTAACAGTCAGCTTGGCAAAGATGCAGGCAGGATAGGTGCTATAGGCATTTCCTATCAGATGCATGGACTTGTGGCTGTTGACAGGGACCTGAGGGTTTTGCGCCCTTCAATTATCTGGTGTGACGGAAGGGCGGTCGAATACGGCGAAAAAGCGTTTAATGAACTAGGAAAGGATTTCTGCCTTACTCATCTTTTAAATTCTCCCGGAAACTTTACGGCAACAAAACTTGCCTGGGTGAAGGAGAATGAGCCTGAACTTTTTAAAAAAATTTACAAGATTATGTTGCCGGGCGACTACGTTGCCATGAGAATGACAGGGGTTCCAATGACAACCTATTCCGGACTTTCGGAAGGGATTTTCTGGGATTTCCCCAAAAACTCTGTGTCGACTGAACTTATGGATTATCTGGGTTTCAGGTATGACATTCTTGCGGATGCAGTCCCTTCATTTTCGATTCAGGGTCATATACTTAACAGCATCGCCTCAGAGCTTGGATTGCCGGCCGGGATTCCTGTATCCTACAGGGCAGGTGACCAGCCTAACAATGCGCTCTCTCTCAATGTACTTGAGCCGGGTGAGGTCGCAGCAACAGCAGGGACATCCGGAGTAATTTACGGAGTAACTGATCAGAAAAAATTTGATCCTCAGTCAAGGGTAAACACTTTTCTTCATGTCAACCACTCTAAAGAAAATCCCAGGCTCGGAGTGCTTCTCTGCATAAACGGTACCGGAATTCTTAATTCCTGGCTTCGCAAAAATGTTACTGAAAACATGCCATATGACATAATGAATTCCCTTGCAAGGGAAATTGCTCCGGGATCTGAAGGATTAACAATACTTCCCTTTGGAAACGGAGCTGAGAGGATGCTTGGCAACAGGGATGTAGGAGCCAGGTTTCTTGGACTAAATTTCAATACACATAACAAAGGGCATCTTTTCAGGGCCGCTCAGGAAGGAATTGTCTTTTCGATAAATTACGGACTTAAAATAATGAAAGAAACCGGCATAACACCTGCTGTCATCAGGGCAGGAGCAGCCAATATGTTTCTGAGCCCGGTCT
>JABUEV010000381.1 GCA_013314865.1 Bacteroidales bacterium
TCGAGCAGCAGTTCTGCCAGTTCCTTAAGTCCCTTCATATTCTTCTTCAGAACGTCAAGCGCTCTCTGGTATGATTCTTCAATAATTTCCTTAACCTCCTGGTCGATTAACTCGGAAGTCTTCTCACTGTATGGCTTTGTGAAACCAAAATCTCCCTGTCCCGACGAGTCATAAAAACTGATATTTCCGATTTTGTCGCTCATGCCAAAATATGAAACCATTGCATAAGCCTGTTTGGTGATTTTTTCAAGGTCATTCAGTGCGCCTGTAGAAATCTTGCCGAAAACAAGCTGTTCAGATGCTCTGCCGCCAAGGGCGTAAGCCATCTCATCCAATATCTGTTCGCGTGTAGTAATCTGTCTTTCTTCAGGGAGGTACCAGGCGGCACCCAATGCCCTGCCTCGAGGTATTATGGTAACCTTAAGAAGCGGGCTTGCATGCTCAAGCATCCAGCTTACAGTTGCATGACCGGCTTCATGATATGCTATGGTCCTTTTTTCCTCCATCGAAATGATCTTGTTTTTTCTTTCAAGACCACCGATTATTCTGTCGATCGCATCCAGAAAATCCTGTTTTTCAACAACTGTTTTGTTTTTTCTTGCCGCTATCAGCGCGGCCTCATTGCAGACATTTGCAATGTCGGCTCCGGAAAACCCGGGTGTCTGTTTTGCAAGAAAGCTGACATCGAAATTCTTTTCAAGCTTTATAGGGCGCAGGTGCACTTTAAAGATTGCTTCCCGCTCTGTGAGGTCAGGCAGTTCGACATGAATCTGTCTGTCAAACCTTCCTGCGCGCAGTAATGCCCTGTCAAGTATATCTGCCCGGTTAGTGGCGGCCAGTATAATTACTCCCATGTTAGTACCAAAACCGTCCATTTCGGTCAGGAGCTGGTTAAGGGTATTCTCCCTTTCATCATTTGCCCCGAAGTTCACATTTCTTCCCCTGGCCCTTCCCACTGCATCTATCTCGTCGATAAACACTATACAAGGGGCTTTCTCTTTTGCCTGCTTGAAAAGATCCCTTACCCTTGATGCTCCCACACCAACAAACATCTCGACAAAGTCAGATCCGGAAATGGAAAAAAACGGCACATTCGCCTCACCGGCAACAGCTTTTGCCAGAAGAGTTTTTCCTGTTCCCGGAGGTCCAATCAGCAAAGCACCTTTTGGTATCTTGCCTCCAAGCTGGGTATATTTTTTAGGATTCTTAAGAAAATCCACTATTTCCATCACTTCAGTCTTGGCCTCTTCAAGGCCGGCAACATCGCTGAAGTTGATTTTCACGTTGGTATCCTTGTCAAAAATCTGAGCCCTTGATTTGCCGACACTGAATATTCCTCCTGCACCTCCGGCTCCTCCTCCTGCCATCCTCTTCATAAGAAACATCCACAACAGAATCAGAAATACAAAAGGCAATATCCATCCGAGCATCTCCCCTACAATATTCTTTCGGGTGACATAATCAGGATAAATTATTTCATTGTCAGCGTATGAGGAATTTTTTTGTTCGTTTGAAATAAATGTCTCAAAATTGCTTATATCGCCGATAGTGTAAGTATAATCAGGTTTTGGAACTCCCAGACCGGCTCTTCCGTTGTTCCTGTTAACATTTGGATACCTGCCGGAAGCAATTGCCTCATCCTTTAGATAAATCTCAGCCTGATCCTTATTTACCACGACAATCTTTTCGATGTCACGGTTGCTAATCATGTTTCTTATTTCGCTTGTGGTAGCTTTGGGTATTGTTTTGCCTCCGTAGATCAGCTGAACTGCAATAAAGGCAATAGCCAGAATTGCAAATATCCAGTTTGAATTGAACCTTGGTTTCTGGTTTTTTTCAGAATTCTTGTCTGAACCCTTATTATTGTTGTTTTCTGTCATAAAAATCACCTTGCTGTTTTATCATCATTTATTTTTACTGTCAGGGCATCAGCCCAAAGTGTCTCAAGACTGTAAAAATCCCTGTATTCTTTCAGAAAGATATGCACAACAACATCTCCATAGTCCATAAGGACCCAGAAACAATTGTCAAGTCCTTCTATGTGATCCGGTTTTGCGCCCGAAACCTGTCTTGCTGTATCTTCCACAGAATCGCAGATTGATTCAACCTGAGTAGTGGACGAACCGTGGCATATAACAAAATAATCGGTTATCCTGTTTTCAAGTTTCCGGAGGTCAATCTGCAGAACATCCTGCCCTTTCTTTTCAAAAATACCCTTCAAAATACCTTCCAGGAGAATCCCGGTTTCATCCCGTTTTTTCTTCATCAAAGTCTAACCTCTTGAGTCAACCCGCAAAAATACTAACTTTTATCCTTATTTTCGTAACTATTTGTAGCTTTTTACAATATTAAACTTTTCCGGTGTAAAACCGATATACAAAAAATTAAATTTATGCAGATAATAGGATCCGGCTTTATTTTCATCAGGAACATTTCATCCACCAATACCTTTGCCTCAGAACTGGTTAAAACGGGGAGAGTATCTGAAGGAACAATAATCCATACTGATTACCAGTCGGCAGGAAGAGGTCAGCCTGGCAACAGATGGCACAGTGCAAAAGGCAGGAATCTTCTCTTTACTGTTATTCTTTTTCCTCGCTTAAAGGCCGGAGAACAGTTTTTCCTTTCAATGGCAGTCTCTGCGGGAATCTGTTCCTTTCTTAAAAAATATATTCCTGATCCTCAGATTAAATGGCCCAATGATATTTATACCGGTACCAAAAAAATTGCCGGAATCCTTATAGAAAACTCCCTTCAGGGTGATATGATTGAACATTCAATCGTCGGGATAGGTCTGAACATTAATCAGCAGAGATTTCCCCGGGCAATCCCTAATCCGATTTCCCTGAGTCGGGTTACGGGAAAAAAATTTGACACGGACAAATGCCTCAGGGAAATAGCACAGAGCCTTGATGAGAAATACAAAATACTGCAGTCAGGCGATAAAAAGGGAATTTATGAAGAATATATTTCACTTCTTTACCGGTACAATGAATGGCATTATTACAGGGATAAAGCAGGTATTTTCAGAGGAATGATCGTTTCGGTAAAACCTTCCGGACTGCTTGTAATAAAAAAAGAGGAAGGGACTTTGGATGAATATTCATTCAGGGAAGTGGATTATCTTCGATAATGTTACCCCATTCTCGAAAGCTTTCCATTTCATTAACAACTTTATCAAGCAATTGCCTTAACGGCCCGGAGATCATCATTTTTATTACCGGATTTAATTCAGCTTCAAAAGCGATGTCAATTTTTGCAGGTTCCTCCTTGTCAAAAATCCTGACAATGATGTCAAATTTGTTGTCTGACAAGGCTTTACCAGAAAAGGTCACCCTGCTGAAAGGTTCTCTTCCGGTTATTCTGAGTTCCACTTTTCCAAGAGATGCAACAGAGAACATGCATGAATCCCTGTCAGCTCTCCAGTCACTAATATTTTCCCGTGGGATGAATCTTTCAAAATTCC
>JABUEV010000382.1 GCA_013314865.1 Bacteroidales bacterium
TGGACAGCTGTTCTCCGGATTCATCTCTAAGAGGTGCATTGATGACAACCAGTTCAAACTCTTTCTGATTTAGCAGTCTGCGGGCTTCGCTGCTGCTTTTAACGGCAGTGATTTCGGAAAAGTCATGTGCCCTTAAGAACTCTGATAAAAAATCTTTACCTTTTTCATGACTTGAAACAATTAGCACACTGCCCATAACACCACCACCTATCCTCAGCATAAGCACATATCAGACTTTTAAAAAATACATTTCCCATTCAAATTGCTCTTTGTTTTCCTCCTGTTGATAGCGCTTCCATTCTGACAACTTGCTGCTTAAAAACTTATTAATTGTTTTTTGAGGTAACACACGTTGAATAAAAGAACTATTCTTCGCCAGTTCAATCGCTACACCAAGGTTTTCCGGGATCTTGTCCATACCGAAAAGTTTATCCGCTTCAGTTTCATAAAGGTTAGCGTCAAAAGCTGGAGCAAGCGGCATCTGCATATTGATTCCCTCCAATCCGGCCTGAATAACAAGGGCAAAGGCCAGATATGGATTACAGGAGGGATCGGGTGAACGCAACTCAATTCGGCAGTTCTCCTCTTCTGCGGCAGGAATCCGAATCAGTTGGGAACGGTTTTGATGGGACCAGGTAATATATCTAGGTGCTTCGTATTCCCCAAAGCGAACATAAGAATTTACCAGGGGATTTAAAAACGCAGTCATCTCCGGAATCTTAGTCAATACCCCTGCAATAAATTCTTCAGATACTTTCTCATACTGTTTATTGCGGTTATTAAATATATTAAGGCCATCCTTAAAAAGAGAAATATTGATATGCAGGCCGCTGCCGCTTTTCTCAGCCAAGGGTTTGGGCATAAATGTGGCATGTAATCCATTACGGGCAGCGATAGTCTTGACTACAGATTTAAAGGTGACTAAATTATCGGCAGCTGTCAAGGCATCACTATATTTAAAATCAACTTCATTTTGGCCAGGACCTTGCTCATGGTGAGAGCTTTCCGGCTTAATACCCATCTCTTCCAAGGTCAGGCAAATTTCCCGTCGTACATTTTCTCCCTTATCCAATGGTGCAATATCACAATACCCTGCAAAATCATACGGAACTGCAGTTGGCATACCCTTTTCGTCCAGTCGGAAAAGATAAAATTCGCATTCCGATCCAATTTTACATTTGAAACCGGAATCTTCGGCTTTCCGAATGACCTTTCTGAGAATATTTCTGCCATTCCCTTCAAATGGAGCCCCATCCGGATGAATAATATCACAAAAGAAGCGTACTACGCGTCCATTACTGGGCCTCCAGGGAAGAACAGAGAGTGTAACAGGATCAGGAACAAGAAACAGATCTGATTCTTCAACATTCATAAATCCACTGATCGCTGAAGCATCAAAAGAAATACCATGTTTAAAAGCTCTTGGCAGTTCCTGAGGCATAATGGAAATGTTTTTCTGGGTACCAAAAATGTCACAAAAAGCCAGCCTAATAAACTTTACATCATTTTCCTTAATGAATTCCAGTATCTCAGTCATAGTATAATTCATAAATCTTCACCTCTTATTTAATGATACTAATTAGGAACATTTCTGTCCATTAAGAAATATCAGGCTTAGTCACTTCTTGCTATTCTTTGGTTAAAAAATGTTTTATATTTTAAATTACCGGTTTAAAATTACAATTTGTTTTACATTTTATTTAATTACGATTTTACCCATAAGGTATTTATCGACTTCCCTGGCGGCCAGCTCTCCTTCCTGGATAGCCCAGGCAACGAGACTCTGCCCTCTTCTCATATCACCTGCGGTGAAGACCTTCTCCACATTTGTCTCGAAAACCTCGTATTCCGCCTTAATATTGCTCCTGGAATCCCTTTCAAGGTTAAGTTCGTCAACAATAGTATCTTCAGGACCTATAAATCCCATAGCCAGCAGCACGAGGTCAGCTTTCCATACTTTTGCGCTGCCCGGAACTTCCTGAGGCACAAATCTGCCGGAGGCATCCTGGCTCCAGGTGATATCTACTGTATGAACCTCTTTAACCTCACCGTTCTTATTTCCCACTATCTTTTTGGTGGATATGAGGTAATTTCTCGGGTCCTTGCCATACAGGTTTATTGCCTCTTCCTGACCGTAGTCCACTTTAAGCTTCTTCGGCCACTCCGGCCAGGGATTAGATTCTTCTATTCTCTTTTCCGGCGGTGCAGGCAGTATTTCAAACTGATAAACGCTCTCACAACCATGCCTGATAGATGTGGCAACACAGTCAGTTCCTGTATCGCCTCCGCCGATAATTATTACATTTTTGCCTTTGGCACTTATATAGCTGCCATCCCCAAGATTGGAATCAAGCAGGCTTTTGGTATTAGCCTTCAGGAAGTCTACTGCAAAATGGACACCCTTAAGCTCTTTTCCTTCAACTTCAAGTCCCCGCGCCTTGGACGCACCTGCGCAGAGCACAACAGCATCATAATTGTCAACCAGCTCCTGGGCCTTAATGTCTTTACCCACCTCAGTATTAAGCACGAATTTTATTCCAGAGGCCTTCATAAGGTCAAGGCGTCTTTCAATAAATCTTTTTTCCAGCTTCATGTTTGGAATCCCGTACATCATCAGTCCGCCGGCTCTGTCATCCCTTTCGAAGACAGTTACATCATGCCCAACTGCGTTCAGATAATATGCAGCCGACATCCCTGCAGGACCTGAACCTACAACAGCGACTTTCTTTCCTGTTTCTTTGGCTTTCTTAGTAGTTACCCAGCCTTCTGTAAATGCCTTCTCGATTATCTCGTATTCGAGACTGTTAATTGTCACAGACTCCATAATATAGCCTTCCGTGCAAGCCCCTTCGCACGGTGCAGGACACACTCTGGAGGTGAATTCCGGGAAAGGGTTGGTTCTGGTAAGCCTTTTGTAAGCTTCCTGCCATTGTCCCTGATAGACCAGCTCATTCCACTCCGGAATAAGATTGTGCAGAGGACATCCTGATGTCATGCCATTTAACAACACCCCACCATGACAGAAAGGAACTCCGCAGTTCATGCATCTCGCACCCTGAGTTTTTATAATCTCCGTATCCTGAGGCAGCCTTATTTCATTCCAGTCTTTAATTCTCTCGACTGCAGGCCGTTTTTTCGGATCGATTCTATCATATTCTAAAAATCCAGTAGCTTTTCCCATCGTCTGTCCCACCTTAATTCCTATTATAACCCTTAATAACCCTTAATATCTACCTTCAAAGGCCGCCATCAGGGCTTCATCACCGCTTAAACCGGCCAGATAAGCTCTCTCGATATTTCCGATCATACGTTTGTAATCTACAGGGATTACTTTGGTAATCCTGGCTGAATAATTCACCCAGTCATTAAGAATTTTTGTACCCAGAGGACTGCCGGTATATTCCACATGTTTCTTAATCATTTCCCTGATCTCGTTCATTTCCTTATCGGAACTGACTTTT
>JABUEV010000383.1 GCA_013314865.1 Bacteroidales bacterium
TTCTAAACCACAGAGTTACACGGAGTTTCACTGGCAAAACCCATGATTCTCTGTCGATGTTCTGTGTTACTAAGCTTAAAAAATCACGTCAGATGCAATTGGATTTCAAATTAACTGCACTTCTTGGGGTTAGTGCAATGTTTTGTCAGAATGCTGCAGGGCAAAATATCGCCCAGCAACGTCCCAACATCATCTTCATCATGTCTGATGATCATGCATATCAGGCAATAAGTGCCTATGGAGGGATACTTAAAAACTTAGCCCCGACACCGAATATCGACCGTATTGCAATTAATGGCATGCGTTTTAACCGCTGTCTGGTAACAAATTCAATATCAGGTCCATGCAGGGCGGTAATCCTTACAGGAAAATACAGCCACCTTAACGGATTTATTACCAATGAAGGTCAGAAACCTTTCGATGGTTCCCAGCAGACATTTCCAAAGCTTCTGCAGAAGGCCGGCTATACCACTGCAATGATCGGAAAATGGCATCTAATCTCCGAACCGACAGGGTTTGACCATTGGGAGATACTTCCCGGACAGGGAAGCTATTATAATCCTGACTTTATAAACAAGGAGGGCACTCACAGGGAACAAGGCTATGTTACTGAAATAATAACTCAGAAATGCATTCAGTGGCTGAATGAAACGAAGAACTCCGGCAGGCCTTTTATGCTGATGATGCACCATAAGGCGCCGCACCGCGAGTGGCAGCCAGGACCAAATGAGTTATCTCTCTATAAGGATGTTAAATTTCCTGAGCCTGCTACCCTGTTTGATGACTATTCAGGCAGGGGAACTGCTGAAAAAACCCAGGATATGACAATATCTAAGACAATGCGCCTGCAGGAAGACCTGAAGCTTTATACCGACAAATCCCGGATGAAAAATACTGGATTAACAAGAATGGACTCGGTACAGATGAAAGCATGGAATAGTGTTTATGATCCCATAATCGATGAATTTTACAAAGCCAATCTTTCCGGAGACGACCTTATCAGATACAAATACCAGCGTTATCTGCAGGATTATCTTGCATGTATTGCCGCTGTTGATAAAAGTGTCGGTCAGATACTCGATTATCTTCAGAAAACAGGCCTTGATAAAAACACTGTGGTAATTTACACCTCTGACCAGGGATTTTACCTTGGGGAACATGGCTGGTTCGATAAAAGATGGATGTTTGAGGAATCGTACAAAACACCTCTCCTGATTCAGTGGCCTGGTGTCATTAGTCCCGGTAGTGTAAACAACGACATGGTTTCAAATATTGACCTGCCTGAGACATTCCTGGATATTGCAGGATTGTCAGTCCCTGAAGACATGCAGGGAAGAAGTATGTTACCCATCCTTAAGGGAAAGACTCCATCAAACTGGAGAAAAGAACATTATTATCACTATTATGAGTACCCTGGGTCACACATGGTGAAACGCCATTACGGAATAAGCACTGACCGTTATAAACTCATGCATTTTTATTATGACATTGACGAATGGGAGCTTTTTGACCTTAAGGCCGACCCGATGGAGATGAAGAATGTCTATAATGATCCGGATTATAAAAGCATCAGAAAGAAACTTACCGGACGTCTTAAGAAACTGATGCAAAAATATGGCGACAGCGAAGAACTGGCAAAAAGTTTTCTTCCAAACTAAATTGGCAATTTGTTAGAATTATTAAACTATTCTTATGAAAAAAGTACTGTTTTCTTTTTTCTTATTTATCATTCTGTTTTCCTCATGCCGCAACTCTGACAATCCAGAACCAGCTTTCAGGCTTATTCCTGCTGAAAAAATCAGATTTAATTCATTTGTAGACTGCAACATGGCGGAAGCGTGGATAGGAGACACCTTCAGGATTTTCCCGGGGAAATATGGCGAGGATCCATTGTGGGGAGACGCAAGGGATCTTAAGTTCACTGACGGGAAGAATGCGCCTGATGCCTTTGATAATGACTCATCGGAATTCATTAATCCGGTTATGCCTGAAAACGTACCTCCCGGGAAAGACGGTCTTCATGGAGCTGTATGGTTTGAAACAATTTATCAGGACACCAATGATCCCGCCGGCAGGACACTTTATGCTATATATCACAATGAAAATTACCCATCCACACTGCCTTATAATCCTGCAACCGGAGAGGGTTATAACAACCTCAACTGGCCGCAGGGTCTGCTTGGCCCTGAAAGTCCGGCCGCAGTATGCAGAATAGGAATCATGAAATCCATTGACGGAGGGAGAAGCTGGGAAAACAAGGGGATTTTTATAGAAGATCTTGATCCCCGCATGATTTTGAAACCTCATAACACTTCCAATACCTTTGCCGGCGGAGTTGGTGATCCTTCGGCAGTAGCAAGCGGCGATTACCTGTATCTGTTTTACGGTGAATACGGCTATCCAGGTGTTTACAACGAAAACACTTACGACAGAAGGAGTGAATGGGAGGGTCAATGCATCAGCGTGGCAAGGATAGCCCTGAAGGACCTCGATGACCCGGTCGGAAAAGCATTAAGATGGGATGGTGCTGATTTTACAGTACCATACAATGGCATAGGAAAACCTATCAGATCATTTCAGATTCCGTTCGGGGAAGGAGGAGGACCAGCATCTTCTCCTGAAGGAGGATTTCACTGGGGACCTTCAGTCAGCTGGAATACATACCTGAATTGCTGGGTAATGCTAATGGGGCACGTAACTGGTCCTTCATGGCGAGGAAGCAAAGTATTCATTTCATTTAACATGAATCCTGATTTTTCTGAGCCCGGCAAAACACAGGAATGGACCAAACCCCAATTACTGCTCGATATGCCTGGTTATACTCTCTGGTATCCTTCACTCCAGCCAATGGATACTCCAGAGGATGTAAGCAACAAATACACCTGTCTGCGTCTTGGCAAAAAGGCACGTCTTTATGTAAAAAGACTCGGCCCGGCCGGCGATGAGTACTCCTCAGAGCATATAATAGAATTTACTAAAGAGTAATTGGGACTGCATGACTGCACGACTGCATGACTGCACGACTTATTAAACCGTCCAGGTAAATGCTTCCCTGATGAGTTCCAGGCTTTTCGGTACAGCTGTCATGGGATCCTCGTTTCCTTCAAATTCAATTGATACGTAGCCCCTGTAATCAACCTTCCTGAATATCACTGCGACTTTCTTGTAATCAATATCAAGAGTATACCATTTGCCTCCGCCGTAATATGTTTTTGCCTGGATGAGAAACGTTTTGGGAGCCATCATCTCAAGCTGTTCATACTGGTTTTCAAGGAAATTGCCTGTATCAGAAGTAATCTGCAGCCATGGCGAATTGATTGCATCCACTATCCTGAGGACACCATCAGCTGTCCGGCCAAGTCCCCAGTGATTTTCAAGACCAAGCACCACACCGCATTTCTCAGCTGTTGGAATACATTTGCCTATTGCATCTATTACCCATTCAAAGCCCTGATCCA
>JABUEV010000384.1 GCA_013314865.1 Bacteroidales bacterium
AAGGAGAGAATATAATTGGCAAAGGAAAAGTATTTGCAGGAATGACTGCAGGCGAAGCACTTCAGGCTTTAAACATAGCACCAGATTTCAGTTATTCCAAGCCTCGGGAAAATACACGGCTTTTATTTGTCCATCGTAAAGCGGAAAATGCCGACTTTTACTGGGTCAATAACCGGAATGACAGGGTTGAGGACCTCGAAGCAACTTTCAGGATTAAAGGAAAACAAGCGGAAATATGGCACCCCGAAACAGGGAAAATTGAGCAGGCATCATACACCATCTCGAATGGTACAACAAAAGTTCCAATGCATCTCGAGGCGAATGATGCTGTTTTTGTGGTATTCCGCAACAAAGCCGGAAAGTCTTCGAGGATAATTCCTGCTCCCAAAGAAACCAAACTTGCAGAAGTAGCTGGTCCATGGTTAGTTAAATTCCAGGAAAGAAGAGGAGCGCCGGCTGAAGCAACATTTGAAACCCTTACGCCGTGGAATGAAAACAGTGATGCAGGTATAAAATATTTTTCAGGAACTGCCGCCTATTCAAAAACTATCAGTATTCCGGAAGACTGGCTGAAAAATAATTCCGAACTCTGGCTGGATATGGGCACAGTTAAAAATCTTGCTGAAGTGATTGTTAATGGCAAATCGCTGGGCGTGGTCTGGAAAACACCTTTCAGGGTTAATATTATTGATGCCGTAAAACCCGGAGAAAATAACCTGGAAATAAGAGTCACCAACCTGTGGGTCAACAGGCTTATCGGAGATCAGCAGCCCGGAGTGAAAGAGAAGCTTACTTACACCACGATGGCATTTTACAGGGCGAATTCACCGTTACTGCCATCAGGACTGCTGGGTCCTGTTCAGATTTTAAGCAGTTCGGAATAGGATACAGTGACAGTATCAGAAACCTGAGGCCTTCAGCCAGTCATGAAACCTTTCAATCCATTCATCGACTGGCAGGCCTCTTTTAGTCATGCCAAATCCATGGCCTCCTTTGGAATAAATGTGTATCTCGGCAGGGTTGGATGATGCTCTCCAGGCTTTGTAAAGCTCTATGCATGCTTCTGAAATCGCATCATCTGCTGCAGCCAGGGTGAATAGCGGAGGAGCATTTTCAGGCACTTTAGAGTCGCCAAGCCAACCGCCATATATAGGGGCTGCAAAATTTACCTGATCAGAAGGCGAAGAGTTAATTACTGTGTATATTGTCACTGCTGCTCCGGCAGAGAAACCCATAATGCCTACCTTGTCCGGATTTATTCCGAATTCTTCTGCATGTTCCCTGACATACCTTACAGCTCTTATACCGTCTTCACCGCCCGGATATTTTTCAGCAGGAACAGGAACCGGTGTTTTTTCACTCATTATCTTTTTTAAATAAGAGGGTATAAACTCCATAAACTCTTTCTCATCCTCCGGAGTTTTTACAAGACGATATTTAAGCACAAATGCAGTTATACCCTTATCTGCCAGCCATTTTGCCACATCGGTCCCTTCATTCGACCAGGAAAGCCATATATTGGCTCCTCCCGGACAGACTATTACTGCCGTACCTGTTGCTGATGATTTCTCCGGCATATATACTTCCAGTGCCGGATCAACAACGTTGCGTATCATCTTGCCCGGCATCATTGGAGAAGTCCATTCTATCTCCTTATAATTCCAGTCTTCTGAACCCGGAGCTTTGCCTTCGTACAGGCGGAAAATCCTCTGCGAAAACCCGCAGGATACTGCCAGAATAACACTGATAATTAATGCCAAAAACTTTTTCATACTTAATGAATTCAGGCCTTACTTAAAACATGAAATAAGAGCCATGATATTCCCAGTGTAAAAATAATATTAAATGTCTGAGCAATTAAGAAGCTGTAGAAAGGTTTTTTGCTGTTAATTTTCCTGAAATCAGAGAATCTTGTTTCAAGTCCAATACTTACAAAAGCAAGGTTAAACCAGAAACCACTGTATGATTTTATCAGTTTCCCTGAAGCTTGGGCTGTTTCAGGACTTAAAAGAAATGAAAACAAAAGGGAGGCAAGCATAAATCCAAGGACAAATTTCGGAAACCTTTCCCAGATAATTCTTACCGGGACATGCTTGCCTTTCTCAGCTTTACTGCCATGTTTGTAGGTCCAGAAAACTGATATGACAAATGCAGCGAGTCCAAGAAGGACATTCTGGGAAAACTTCACGATAGTGGCATATTTAAGACCTGTCTCGCCTGAAATGGTACCGGCAGCTACAACAGCCCCCGTAGTATCAATGGTACCTCCAAGCCATGCCCCTGTTACAGCATCGGAGAGGCCGATCCATTTTGCAATAACCGGCATTGCTATCATCATAGGAATGGCCACAATAAGAACCAGGGAGATAATGAAAGAGAGTTTTTTCTTGTCGCCGTCAATCGCTCCTGCAGTGGCTATGGCAGCAGATACTCCGCAGATTGAGACAGCACTGGCCATCATTGTTGAATATTCATCGTCTATTTTCATTTTCCTGGAAACCCAGTACGAAAAATACCAAACGGCAGTAACTACAACTACTGCCTGCACCAGCCCGAAAGTACCGGCAGTGAGAATATCCCTGAACAGTATTGTCGCGCCAAGCAGAACCAGCCCGATTTTAACAAACAATTCGGTCTGAGCTCCGGCCCTGATCCAGTCAGGCAATCTGAAAAGATTTCCAATCAGCAGTCCAAGCACAAGTGAAAAAAGCACGGTTTCAAGTCCCAGATTTTTGAATCCGGAATATGATGAAAGAAACTGTGCCAGCAATGCAAGAAGAAAAACTGACAAAAACCCTGTGGCGTATTTCTTCAGCGATTCACCTCCCAGAAGCAGACCAATTGCAGATAATAATCCGAACATCATAAGAGTGGAAATCACTGAAATACCGAAACCCGAATTAAACATTCCGCTGAATACATGCACTCCTGTCCATCCTGCCTTGTCACCAAATGATGGTGTATTGACTGAATAACCGGTAACCAAAACAAAAAATATCAGTACAAAACCTATTACTACGGAGGCCCAGTCCTGACCTATTTTAATTTTAATTCGCGGGCCATTTTCTTTTATCTCAGCCATTTCTTTGCTTTTTACAGGTTTAAATTATTTGTAAATATCTGTCCTGTTTCCAATTTTTTTGTGGGCACAAAATCGTATTTTTTAGTAAGTAATTAATGAATAGGAAAAAAGCTTTTATTTATTCAACAACCTGATTATTTGTTAGTTATTACTAACATTTTAATAGTAGTCCATAATTCCAACCATTTCAATGCCTCCATTCGTGCAGATCAAATCATTGATTCTTTGCCTATTTTCGTCACTGGAAGCATTTAAGAAATATAAAAACCCGGAACTATGAGAACTGTCAAATTAGTCTTTAAAGCTTTTTTTATTCTCTTCTTATTGACAGGAACATCTCTTTCATA
>JABUEV010000385.1 GCA_013314865.1 Bacteroidales bacterium
GCAATCCGTATTTCAATCCGGGGGAAGATTTTCCGAGAAACAACAGTCCTTCTTCAGATGTAATCCAAATGCCACCATGACTGTCTTTAACCAGCGTAAATGTATAGCCGCCGGGCACCAAAGGATCTTTTACAGGTATGGCATTCCTGCCATCAAAACGGACCAGCCCTTTCTGACCCGACAACAAATAAGTCCCGTCATCATCCCTGAGGATGCCTTCAATCACCCCGTATTTTTCCGGAACAACCTCCGGAAAAAATTTCATCACACCCTCTTTGAGTTGAAATAAGCCGGAACCTGTACCGAATAGAATGGATTTATCAACAGGATCTTCATAGATGATGCAAATTTGAGTTTCGTCAGGAATGCCCTTTAACCTTGAGAATTTGAGTCCATCCCATATCAACACTCCCTTGTTGAGCGAAAAATAAATTTTGCCGTCTGATGTCTTTGTACTTCCTTTGAAAAATGCGGGAGAATCTCTGAAAAAGACTTTATAATCGTTTCTCCGGATGAATTTTTCACCGTCAAATTCTATCAGGTCACCGCTTAATGATCCGAACCAGATATGTCCTTTACTGTCTTCAGCAATAGCCCATGTGTTTTTTGGCAGGCCATCCTCTTCAGAATAACTGTAAATTGCAGTGGAAACCAGTCTGTACATATTGACTTCCGAACCAATCCATATATTTGATTCACTGTCAACCAAAGTTGACGAATGATAGAAACTCCTGATATTGGTCAACACACCGTCGCGGAAAAGCTGTAAATATTCTCCCTGCTTAGTCTGGACGCTGGTAATTTCAGTTCTTCCTGAGTTGTTTATCAACTGATAAGGTACAATTCTTCCGTCCTGAAACTCAAAGAGGGATCCATCTCCATCCTGACTTTCAAGCAGAATTTTACCCCTGTCATTTCTTATGGAACTGATTTTAATGTCTGTTACAGGAGTCAACTCTTTATCCCTCCATTTCCACATATTCATATATTTATCCAGAAAGATTAAATATTCTGATTTCTCATCAAAAGCTACAATCTCTAATTTTAAAGTATCCAGAATATCGTTATTAGTCTGATATTCAAAATATTTTCCGTCTTTAAAATATACCAGCCGGCTTTGATTTGAGACAGGATTTCTCAACACAAGCAGAATAATGTCCACAATTGGACAGCCGCTAGAAAAGCCTTCATCCAACAGCCTTTCCCTGTAAGGGAAATGTCTGAATGAATACCCGTCATATTTTGACAGTCCGCTGTCTGAAAGTGCCCATAAATAGCCGGAATTATCCTCAAATATCCGTGAAATAATGTTTGTTGGAAGCCCATCCTTTCTGTAATAGTTTTTAAATTCAACGCCGTCAAACCTTGAAATACCGCTTCTTGTAATTATCCAGATAAATCCCCTTCTGTCCTGATACAAGACTCTTGCCTGTGTCTGCGGCAGACCGTCAAAAACTGTGTATTCCTGAAAAGGATAATTTTGGGCATTTAACGGGAAAGACAAAGTGATAAGCAGTAAAAAGATTGCCGGGTTACAATAGAATCGCAGGATGACGTTAAAATGAATCCCCTCTGACGGCTTGTTGTTGCTATTCATAATTGATTAACCCCCGGTAAAGTTAATAATAGTTATTGTTTTGGAGAAAACCCGACAAGGATAACTGCGGGGAAAATAAATCTTCAAAATACTTCTTTAAATATTAATCCTTCTGATGATCTGTAACATCCCGAATCTAAAATTAATTAATTTTACTAACCTAAAATCATTACAATATGAAGAGGCGATATTTTCTGCTGGCAATTCTCATTACTGCAATTATTGGGGTAAGTGCACAGCCCGATAAACAGATGAATGCTTTCATCGACAAGTTAATGTCTCAGATGACTCTTGAAGAGAAGATAGGACAGTTAAATCTGCCTGTTTCAACAAGTTTTATAGCAGGAGAGAGGAAAGATGGAGGGCTTACTCCTCTTGAACAAAGAATCGCAAATGGTGAGGTAGGAGGTCTTTTTGGGATGAAAGGGGCAAAACAAATCCGTGAAAAACAAAAAATAGCGGTCGAAAAAAGCCGCCTTCATATTCCGCTTTTATTCGGACTTGATGTGATTCACGGTTATGAAACCACTTTCCCGATTCCACTGGCTCTTTCAACATCCTGGAATATGGAGCTCATTGAGCGCGAAGCAAGGATTTCTGCCACTGAGGCCAGTGTTGACGGGATAAACTGGGTTTTCAGTCCTATGGTCGACATCTGCCGTGATGCCCGCTGGGGCCGCATAGCAGAAGGGGCCGGTGAAGACCCCTATCTCGGAGCAGAAATAGCTAAAGCTCTTGTAAGAGGCTACCAGGGGAAAAACAATGATTTTTCGGTTGAAAATACCGTTATGGCTTGTGTCAAACATTATGCTCTGTATGGTGCTGCCGAGGCAGGCCGTGACTATAACACAGTGGATATGAGCCGCCAGCGCATGATGAACGAATATATGCTCCCGTATAAAGCAGCAGCCGGACAGGGTGCCGGCAGTTTTATGGCTTCATTTAACGAATTCGAAGGAATTCCTGCAACTGCAAACAAATACCTGCTTGACGATATATTAAGAAAACAATGGGGATTCAGGGGATTTGTCGTATCTGATTATACTGGAATTCCTGAAATGATAAATCATGGAATCGGTGACCTTCAGACAGTCAGTGCCAGGGCGCTGGATGCAGGAATTGACATGGATATGGTAAGCGAAGGATTTACAAAAACATTGAAGCAGTCATTGGCTGAAGGAAAGGTAACCATGGCACAGATCGACCAGGCATGCAGAAGAATACTCGAAGCCAAATACAAACTTGGATTATTCCAGGATCCATATAAATATTGCAATGAGGAACGTGCTTCAAAGGAACTTTTCAGTACAGCCAACAGGGCTATATCAAAGGAGATTGCTGATGAATGCCAGGTACTGCTGAAAAATGAAAACAACCTCCTTCCGCTTAAGAAAAGTGGCAGAATAGCTGTAATAGGTCCTATGGGTGATGCAGCATCAGACATGCCGGGATGCTGGTCGCTTACAGGTAAGGCCGATCAGTCAGTCTCGCTTTATCAGGGGATAAAAACAGCTATTGGCAATAAAGGCACCGTGACGTATGCAAAGGGCAGTGATCTGGTTGCTGATTCCCTTCTTGAATCAAAATTAAACGGAATGATGGGTTTTGTAATCCCCGGTATGCCGGTGAAAAAAGTACACGACCGTAAACCTGAAGATTTGCTGAAAGAGGCTCTCGAACTGGCGAAAAATTCTGATATCATTATAGCAGCGCTGGGGGAAAATGCAAATATGAATGGTGAAGGCGCATCGCGATCAATCCCTGACATTCCGGAACCTCAGAAAGAACTCCTGAAATCACTCGTTGCCACAGGCAAGCCAG
>JABUEV010000386.1 GCA_013314865.1 Bacteroidales bacterium
TTCAGAATGTTCAGGGTTCATCAGAATGCCAGGCTCTTAAACACTGACCTCAGATGCGAAGACTATGTTTTCGGAGACGGCAAAATTCCTTCAATCTCTGCATCAGCCTCAATCGACAGCGAAAATAAAATGCATGTAACACTGGCAAACCTCAATCCAAACAAATCCATTACAATAACATGCCCTGTAATAGGCGAAACATATAAGAATATTTCAGGCGAAGTCCTTACGGCAAATGCCATGAATGCAATGAATACATTCGACAAACCTGATAATGTGAAGCCTGTTGCTTTTAACGGATTCAGCTACAAGAACGGCATCCTGACCATAAACATGCCTTCAAAGTCGGTCGTGGTGCTTGAACTAACTAAATAAAATATTTTAAACCACAGAGTCACACGAGTAAGTACAGAGTTCCACTGCTTAAGACTCCGTGTAACTCTGTAAAGAAGCAGTGTAACTTCATGCTAAAAACATTAAAATGAAGAAGCTGATTTATCTGATAGTCACGGTATCTTTTCTGATAAGTATAAATGGATGCAAAAAAAGCAAGGATGCCGATTACCCAATCCGTCCTGTGCCGTTTACTTCTGTAAAACTCACAGATGACTTCTGGGCTCCAAGGATAAGAAAGAATGCTGATGTCACCATTCCCATCGCATTTTCATACTGCGAATCGACCGGAAGGGTTAAGAATTTTGAAATTGCAGGGGGCCTCGACACCGGAAGATTTCAGACGATATATCCTTTTGATGATTCGGATGTATTCAAGATAATTGAAGGAGCAGCATATTCTTTGCAGACGTATCCAGATCCGAAGCTTGAAGCATATCTTGACACTCTGATATGGAAGATCGGGCTTGCCCAGGAGGAAGACGGCTACCTTTACACAAACCGCACAATTGCTGAGATGCACGGAGGAGAAGGCCTCCATGAATGGGCAAGCAGGGAAAGGTGGATGCTCGATACGGTACTTAGCCATGAGCTTTATAACCTTGGACATCTGTATGAGGCTGCTGTGGCTCACTATCAGGCTACAGGCAAAAGAAGCCTGCTGGATATTGCTATTAAGTCTGCTGACCTTGTAGACAGGGATTTTGGCTATGACGGGGTTAAAGTATATCCCGGCCACCAGGTTATTGAAATGGGACTGGTCAAGCTCTACAGGGCAACCGGAGACAAGAGATACCTTGACCTTGCGAAATTTTTTCTTGATATCAGAGGTCCAAAGGGAGAGCAGTATAACCAGGCACACCAGAGGGTGGTTGACCAGACTGAGGCAGTCGGGCACTCTGTAAGAGCAACCTATATGTATTCAGGAATGGCAGATATTTCAGCCATAATAAAGGATAAGGCATACCTGAACGCCATCACAAAAATTTGGGAGGATATAGTTTACAGAAAAATTTATGTGACCGGTGGAATCGGAGCCACGGGAGGCAATGAGGGCTTTGCCGAACCATATTTCCTGCCTAACCTGACTGCATACTGTGAGACTTGCGCTTCAATAGGAAATATATTCACAAACCACAGGCTCTTCCTGCTTCACGGCAATGCGAAGTATATCGACATCCTTGAAAAGACACTTTACAATTCCATGCTTTCTGGCGTCTCTTTGTCAGGCGACAGATTCTTCTATCCGAATCCGCTTGAATCGGATGGCACACATGAAAGACAGGCATGGTTTGGATGCGCCTGCTGTCCGTCAAATGTGGCAAGGTTTATCCCTGCCATACCCGGATATATTTATGCTGTCACTGCCAATGATTTGTATGTAAACCTCTATATTTCTGACAATGCTTTGATTGAAACAGGGAGCGGGCAGGTTGCTGTGACCCAGAAGGCAAATTTTCCCTGGGATGGGAATGTCGAAATCTCAATCGACCCTGAAAAGAAAAGTAAATTCACTCTAAGGCTCAGAATACCCGACTGGGCAAGGAATGAAGCAATACCTGGCTCACTGTACAAATTTGCTGACCAGAATGATGAACAGTTTAAAATATCAGTTAACGGAAAGAGTGTTGTGCCTGAAATGGAAGGAGGATATGCAATAATAAAACGGACATGGGAAAAAGGAGACAAGGTAGAGATTGAACTGCCGATGCCTGTAAGAACTGTAGTTACCGATGAGCGGGTAAAGGAGGATGCGGGCAAAGTTGCAGTCCAGAGAGGGCCGGTTATTTATTGCGCCGAATGGCCTGATAACAATACAGGGAATGTCCTCAATCTGATGCTGAAAGATAAGCCTTCCTTTACAACAGGATTTGAACCTGAATTGCTTGGCGGAACACAGGTCATAAGGACTAAAGGAATGCAGACAATGAAAACCCTCTCTCCGGAACCATCTGTTATTACTGAAGAAACAGATATTACTCTGATTCCGTATGCCCTCTGGAATAACCGCGGACCTGGTCAGATGAAAGTATGGCTTCCTGTGACTATTGAAAGCGCAGATCCCCTTCCTGCACCAACAATCGCTTACAGAAGCAGGATAGAAGCCAGCAAGGTGACCAGAGCCCTTTCAGCTCTGAACGACCAGAAAGAGCCTTCCGGATCAAACGACAGGTCAGTAAGATATTATCACTGGTGGCCAGATAAGGATAGCTGGCAGTATGTACAGTATGACTTTGAAAAACCGGAAACTGTCTCCCGTACCCGGGTATATTGGTTCGATGACCGCCCCGACGGAGGCTGTAGAATCCCTGATGAATGGGAAATTCAGTACAAGGCAGGAAATACATGGAAACCAGTAAAAGCAAAAACTGATTATTCTGTTACGAAGGACGACTGGGATAAACTGGAATTCGAACCGGTTAAAACAACAGCACTGAGACTGATGGTGAAACTTAACAGGGATTTCTCTGCTGGCATATATGAATGGGTTGTGGAATGATTTTTTTACCGAGGAGTCTTATATCATGAAACATCCATCAGTTATTCTCATTATTATTCTTGCATTTTCTTTTTCAGGATGCAATGACGATTCGCTTCCCGGGATCTATGTAAACAGTAAATACGGAAATGACAGTAATAGAGGTACTCTCAGAAAACCCGTCAGGACAATTCAGGAGGTAAACAGACGGATTAAGGATAAGCCTTCAGATATCTTCTTTGCCGGCGGGCAGGAGTTTGAAGGGACACTGATACTTGAAAGCATCCGGATTGAAGACACAATACCTTTGTCAGTTACTTCCTATGGTGAAGGTAGAGCCACCATAAAAGGGGGGAATGAAGAATCTATACGTATGAATAAATGTAAAAATATACGTATTAAAGACCTTGATCTCAAGGGCAATGGAAGAAAGGAAGGAAACACCACAAACGGTCTGTGGCTGATAAACTGTGAAGAATGTGTAATAGATGATATATATGCTGAAGGATTTCAGAAATCAGGAGTTGATCTATACAA
>JABUEV010000387.1 GCA_013314865.1 Bacteroidales bacterium
GATACTGACCCGGTTCTGAATAACGGAATACACGGAATGAGGGAGGAAGGAAGATACTATCCGCTGGCAAAAGGATTTCACCGGATCAGAATTGAGTATTTTCAGCAGGAAGGCGGTATCGGACTTGAATTCAGAGTCGAATCGCCAGGAAAACCTGCTGTGACAGTACCTGCCGATTGGCTGTACCACTAAAATAATTAAGTGAAATAATAAAACTCCATTATTTTATTATCAGCCTGCTTTTAAAGGGCAGAAATGTCATAAAGTCAGCATGGTGCACTATGTAAGCTTCAGTAGTACGCTTTACCAGGTCGCCTTCATGGGCATGTGCCGCTATAATATGGCAGACTTCAGGAGGTACGCCGCACTCCTCTGCAAGGGAAACACCTGAAAAGGGATGCCTCAGATATTGTCCGTAAGTGCCCTGAATCGCATTTCCTTTTTCATCAAGCTCATACTCAAGAAGTTTTCCTACATCTGCCAGTATTGCCCCGGATATAAGAACATCCATGTCAACAGGCAAGTCTTCTCCGAAAAAACTGTTTATTTTTTCACCGCTCTCCTTTGCTATATGAACAACACACCGCTTATGGTCCATGAAGCTTACTTTAAGGTCGGGACCACAAAGCAGTGTAAAAGGTATCCTTTCCAGATCTTCAGGCTTTAATACACTCCTTTCAAGGGCAACCTCCCAGGTTCTTGCAGTCTTCTCCCTGAGACTCTCGTCTTTGATCCATTCAAGCTCAGGCCATAGTTTTCTGATCTGATCAGTCATTTTTACAAGATTATAGTTTTGAAATTATGGCATCAGTCATCTGTTCAGTGGAGGCAGCTCCCTGGCTGATTACATCAGGGCTACCTTTAAGCCTCAGCATGTCATAGGTTCTAACCTTGCCTTCGAGTATTACATCAGCAATTGCCTTTCTAATCCTGCCTGATATATCTTCTTTCCCGATATATTCAAGCATCATACATGCAGATTCTATCATGGCAACAGGATTTACAATAGAAATCTCATAATCAGCATATTTTGGTGCTGACCCGTGTGTCGGTTCAAAAACTGCTGTGCCGTCTTCAGAAAACTGTGCACTGCAGGCAAATCCCAACCCACCTATGAGTCCTGCAAATGCATCCGATACGATGTCACCGAACATATTGCCTGCCACTATTACACCGTAATCTTCAGGATTCTTGGTCAGCCACATCATTTGCGCATCAATATTCGTGTTAATAAGCTTTATCTCCGGAAAAAGGGTCTTCTGAATCTCTTTTGCAAGCCTCCACATTAGCCCGGATGTCTCACGTATTACATTTGGCTTTTCACACACCGTTACAGACGGATAATTCTTTTCACGGGCATATTCAAAAGCTGCCATCAGGATTCTTGTGGTTGCCTTCCTTGTGAAAATCCTTGCTGAAATAGAAACCTCTTCTGGAGGAACATTTCCATAATTTTCAGCAAACTTTTTGTGAGTCATGAATGCCTGCCATACATTCTGAGGCGGATTGGTCCATTCGACACCCGAATACAAACATTCTGTGTTCTGCCTGAAAATCACAGCGTCTATGAATGGCTCCTCAATCTCATTATTTCTTCCTCTCCTGATAAAGTTTAAGGGATTCCCTTTATACGACCGGCATGGCCTCACACATATGTCCAGGTTAAAGTGCTGTCTCAGTCCAACTATTGGACTCGAATAAACAAATCCCTTATCTTTTAGCGAGGGATCCAGTTCTGCCTTTGCCTCTTCATTTGGTTTGGAAGTTATGGCTCCAAAAAGAGCTATCTTATGCTTTTTTATAAGATCAAGTGTTCTCTCAGGCAGTGGATTTCCTTCCCTGCACCAGTATTTCCAGCCTATATCACCATAAATGTAGTCTGTCTCAAAACCTGCAGCATCCAGAACTCTTAAAGCCTGTTTCATTACAATTTCACCAATACCGTCACCCGGCAGTATGACAATCGTCTGTCTTTCCATATTATTGAATTTGTATTACTTATGAGAGCGTATAATTTAAAGATACCAATTTTTTTCGAAAATGAAAATATTTTTCCGGAAACGAGACAACATCAGATGAATGATTTTAAAAAGATATACCTTTGGCCCGAAATTAGAAAAAACAGGCATGAGCATTTTTTACCGTCAAAGACCTGCTTTGGTCTGGAAATATTTTGAGGAGATTTGCAGGATACCGCGTACAAGCAGAAATGAAGAAAAAATCAGAAAATATCTTCTTGATTTTGCATCGGAAAAGAATCTGGAATCAAAAGAGGATAAAGCAGGCAACATATTGATTATCAGACCTGCCTCGCCTGGAATGGAGAAGGTCAAAAGCCTTGTTCTCCAGAGCCACATGGATATGGTGGGCGAAAAAGAGACCGGCTTACGGCATGACTGGCTAAGGGACCCTGTCATACCTTTTGTCAGAAATGGATGGGTATCAGCAAAGGGAACAACTCTCGGAGCAGATGATGGAATTGGCATTGCGGCCCAGCTCGCAGTATTGTCGGATAAGAGACTCAGGACAGGTAAAATTGAAGCTCTTTTTACCGTCGACGAGGAGACGGGAATGACCGGTGCCAACAACCTTAATCCGGAATTTTTCGAAAGCAGGACACTCCTGAATCTAGACTCTGAAGATGAAGGAATTATTTATATCGGCTGTGCAGGAGGAATAGAAACTTCAGCAACAATAAGCTACATACCTCAACGCCTGATTGCTGATGATTCAATCTGCCTTGGGCTTTCAATAAGCGGCCTGCACGGAGGCCATTCCGGAGACGAGATTCACAAGGGATATGGAAATGCAATCAAACTGATAAGCAGACTTGTCAGATCAGTTCAGTCAATATGCAAAATAAAGCTTGCATCAATTGAAGGCGGCAACCTCAGAAATGCCATTCCCAGGGAGGCAAAGGCTGTAATAGTGGCCGGAAAACAAGACTATGAAAGGATTTCAAATATTGTTGATGATTACCGCCGTTTGCTTGTAAAGGAAATCGGAACGGTTGAAAAGGAATTCGTTATCAGCGTGACAAACGAAAGCCTGCCTGAGTTTGTGCCGGACAACAAAACATGCTCCAGAGTGCTTGAAGCAATCGACTGCCTCCCCCACGGCGTAATTGACTGGTCTAAGGAAATGGATGACCTGGTCGAGACATCATCCAATCTTGCTTCCGTCAGATTTTCAGAAAACAACAGGATAAATATCGTCACAACCCAGAGGAGCTCTCTCGAAACGGGGAAGAAAAAGGCTGCTGAAATGGCGGCTGAATGTCTGAGAAAGGCAGGAGCCGAAGTAAAACATTCACAAAGTTATCCGGGATGGCAGCCCAATCTTTCATCAGAAATCTTAAGTATTGCAAAATTGTCCTACAGGAGACTTTTCGGTAAAGAACCGTTGA
>JABUEV010000388.1 GCA_013314865.1 Bacteroidales bacterium
TGTGATGAAATGAAAAACTCTCGGGAAAGTAGGTTGAGCAAAGCGAAATCCCGACCGACTGAAAGGAGCGTCGGGATAGTCGCCGACCTTATTACAAAAACCCCGGAAAAACCCGGGGTTTTTTGTTTATGCACCCACAATATTAAGCCAGATGAGAAACCCTGAAACTTCTTTTAGGCCCTGAAAGACCTGATAGAGTAACTAAAGGAAACAAAAAAGGTGAGCTGTAACAAGCACACCTTTTTCTGTTTTATTTTTCTTCTTAAATAATAACAGCAAACCGAATATCAATAGAACTTATACCTCTTGTCAACAATATTGGCACTTTTGCGCAATGCTTCATACGCCTCGTAAGTGCCTCTCATCTGGTATGTGGCCAGAAGTCTGTCCTTGAGAGTATTTGAATTGTCGTCAGTGTTTTGGATAACGTTGTGTACTGAAACCAGAAATACGCCGTTGTTGCCTTTAACCGGCCCTGCTACCGTGCCACTCTCAGATGATGAAGCAGCTGCAATTAACGCTGGCTCAACACCTGCTCCGGTAACACTGTATGATCTGAAGTTTATCCCGGATGCCTCCTGAACTGTCAGGTTCATAGACCTTGCAATTTCATCAATACTCTTACCGGGCCCAATGTAATTTGCAAATTCAGCTGAAATAACTTCAGCTTTCCTGTCCTTCATTACATTGATTCTTATTTCATTTTCCACATCCTTCAAAGGAGCAATTCCTTCTTCCTGCACCTTTGTACAATATGCCACAACATATTTGTCACCGGTCTCAAAAACTGCCTGCTGATTGCCATCCAGTACAATTTTGCCGGCCTCTGTCTGAAACAGGGATATTATCAGTGACCTGGGGCTTTCGAGGCCGGGCAATGTCTTCTGGGTAGGAGTTACATCATTTGCCACCTGCTTAACCAGTCCCTTTTCAGCCACAGCTTTCTGGAATTTCTCATAGGTATTGTTGGTCCCTGCAAACTGGCTTGCCTCACTGTAAACTTTCTGATTGGTGAGAGAACCGGGAATAATTTTCCTGTCAATAATTCCTATGTTGTACTTCCTGGATTTCTTCGACTGATCAATTATCTCAACAATATGCACCCCAAAAGTTGTTTCAACTTTAAACAGGTCTTTTTTATTGGCAGTGAAACAGGCATTATTGAATGGAAGCACCATCCTTCCTTCTGTGAACCAGCCAAGATCGCCACCCGTCTGCGAGGATCCTCTGTCATCGGAATTGGTCATGGCAAGAATGTCAAATGAGACTCCGGTTTTAATAAGCCTTATCAGGCTGTCAGCCTGCACTCGTGCTTTTTCAAGGGTTCTCGATTCGTTGGGCGAGAGAAGAATGTGACGTGCATGAACTGAATCGGGCCTGTCGGCAACTTCAATCAGCCTTGCTATCTTTAATACTCCGTTCTCTTCCCAGGGGCCGAATACCTCTTTCGTATTTACTTTCTTAACAAAGTCAACCAGCTGTGGAGGGACTTCATTTATTCCTGCAAAATAACCCAGATGTCGGGTGTCAGCCGTCAGATTAATATATTGTTCCGGATCAGCAGCCTGAGCAAACTCTTCCTTAACCCTGTTTATCCACTGTTCGGTTTCCCTTATATCATCCTCCGAAGGCTTCACCTCAAAAGCTACATACTCAATGTCCCTCAGTGCCGATCTCCTGAAACTCTCCCTGTGTTTGTTATAATATTCCTCAATGTCAGATTTGGTTATTTTAACCAGAGAATCAGGTACAGAAGCATAGCTTTTTGAGATAAAACTGAAATCTACAGTCCGGCTTTCAAGATTTTTTTCAAACTCAATTTGCTTTGAAGTCACATACATTGCTTTGGAAACATATGTATTATATTTTGTATTCATCCTGTCTCTGACAATCTCATCCTCAAAAAACAACCAGTATTTTTTTGCAGTCTCATCAACTTCAGTCTGTTTCAGGAAATTTACCAGAAATGATTTGTTGTAGGTTCCGGTCTGCTGGTCTGTGAATAGCTGTAGAACAATCGGGTGAGGATTATTACCCAGTACAAGCTCATCAACCTCTTCAGTGCTAACTCCTATTCCCAGCTTTTTGTACTGACTTTCCAGTATTCTCTCCCTTATAATATTCTGCCATGTCTGTTCTCTCAGGGATTCGGATGTGGCTTCATCAAGGTTTGTATTTCCTGACAATTTATAAATTTCAAAAAGATTCTGAACTTTTTCTTCAAATTCCTGATAGGACACAGTTTCATCACCAATCTTTCCTATTTCATAATATTTTCTTGCCTGCCTTCTCTGGGCGTTGCTTCCGCCGAAAAAATCACTAATCACAAACAGGAAAAGAGAAAGACCTATTACTCCTGCAACCAGAACACCGGCTTTTTCTCTTAGAAACTGAATCGCTGACATCTGTAATGAATTTAATTTAACTGATTTATCTTAATTTTTGTTTCAGGCGACAAATATAAGAAAATTCCATATACACTGGTGAAATGAATATAAATGTGAAAAAAAGAAAAGTATTCATTTATTGAGATCAAATAGATTTTTAATTGTTAATAAAGGGGGTTGTTGCTGAAAAAATATATTAAAAATCAAAAATACTATAAAAATAATAGACCATTTGTTGAAAAAATAGTGATATTTATAAAAAAATATATCAAAAATAGGGGGTTGTTATATAAAAAACACTATTTTTGTGGCAAGTAAAATATAAAAATTATGGCAGAATTAAGATTTAGTGCATTAAGAGAAGTCTTCAGAAGGGAACCGGTTGAAGTTGAGGTACCGGCGAAGAATGTGTCCAAATACTTCGGAATGAATGTATTTGACCTTCATAAAATGGAACACTATCTTTCAAGGGAAGCTTTTACGGTAGTAAAGCGGGCAATTGAAGAAGGAAAATCACTTACCAGGTCGGAGGCAAACCAGGTTGCCATAGGATTAAAAGCCTGGGCTCTTGAAAAGGGAGCAACTCACTTCACTCACTGGTTTCATCCCCTCACTGACGGTACTGCCGAAAAACATGACGGATTTCTCGAGATAGGAGAAAAAGGGCATGTAATAGAAAACTTCTCGGGAGAAGTTCTTGTTCAGTCCGAGCCCGATGCGTCAAGCTTTCCAAGCGGCGGCATACGAAATACATTTGAAGCAAGAGGTTACACTGCGTGGGATGTCTCCTCACCTGTATTTATCGTGGGAACAACCCTGTGTATTCCCACAATCTTTGTATCCTATACCGGTGAGGCTCTCGATTACAAAGTCCCTCTCCTTAAAGCTCTTTCGGAACTGGATAAGGCCGCAACTGAAGTGTGCCAGTATTTTGACAAAAATGTCACAAAAGTTATCGCCACCTTAGGAATAGAACAGGAATACTTCCTGGTTGATGAGGCACTTTATTATGCCAGAA
>JABUEV010000389.1 GCA_013314865.1 Bacteroidales bacterium
ACTCCAGGCAATGTTTTCTCCCATACAGAAACCAAACGTCTCATGGGATGTTACACTTAACTGGTCGGCCAATCAGAACAAGGTTGTAGAACTGTTTGAGGATATGAAATACCTGTATCTCTATAATGCCGGTTGGAACGCTTATGTTTATGCATTCCCTGGTAAAGAGTACGGAACTCTGTGGGGTTATTCAATAGTTAGAGAGAAAGCCACTCCGGTATATTATGATGAGGAAAAAACACAGCTTTCACATGTGATATACAGTGGAAGGCCGGTTGTCACAACCTCTGGAAGGTACATCCGTTCCAATGCAAGAACTGATCTTGGAAATGTATATCCCGACTGGTTTGGTGGTGTCAACAACTCGTTTACCTACAAGGATTTCAATTTCAGCTTCCTGGTTGACTTCAGAAAAGGCGGCGTGATATTCTCAGTGACCGATATGTTCGGAAAATATACCGGTATCCTTGATGAAACCGCAGCTATCAATAAGAATGGCAAGAATATAAGAGATGCTCTTGCTGACGGTGGCGGAATCCTTCTTGAAGGAGCCGTCTATGGAAAGCTGAAAGCTGACGGTACCGTTCAGTTTATTGATAAGACAGGTGCCAATGTTGATACCCCGGTTGAGAACACAACCTACTCCGATGCCAACCTGTTCTACTATGGCTATTATGGCAAAAACGAGCTTTCAACATTTGATGCCAGCTATGTCAAACTTCGCGAAGTTTCAATGGGTTATTCATTCAACAGGATTGCTTTCCTGAACAAGATCGGAGTTAAGAACCTTAACCTGTCACTGGTAGGACGCAACCTCTGGATAATTCATAAGAACACTCTGGATATTGACCCTGAAGTAAGTTCAGGCGCAGGGAACACATCTGTTGGAGCTGAGACCAACACCATCCCTTCAACCAGGTCTTACGGTTTCAATATCAGGCTTGATTTCTAACCTTAATGCATTTAACCATGAAATACATCATATCAACAAAAAAATTAATATTCGGATTGTTCCTTATGGTTGGTCTGATATCAGCCTGTACTAAGAACTTTGAAGAGCTGAATACTAACCCAAACAGTCCGGTCGACGTCCCTGCAATCAATATCTTTACGAATGCAGTACAGTCATCAATTGCCCTTGAGCTTGGTGACTGGATACAACACACTTACCTTGGTGTATGGTGCCAGCAGTGGTGTAAAATTCAGTACATTGATGAGGACAGATACATGCCCCGTGATATGTCTGGTTACTTTAATGCACCTTACACCGGAGGATTGAAAAACCTCAAGATTGTCATTGACAAAGCCACAGCAGAGGGCAATAACAGGCTTCTTGCAGCTGCAAAAGTCATGAGGGTATGGCAGTTTATGTATCTGACCGATCTTTTTGGCGATGTGCCCTATACAGAAGCACTCCAGGGATTTGATGTTGACGGCACCCTGCATCCTGCATATGACACACAGGAGAGCATTTACAATGCTCTTTATGCAGAACTGGAGGAAGCCAATCAGCTTCTTGCCAATACAACTCTTAACTTTGGTTCCG
This sequence comes from Bacteroidales bacterium, assembly GCA_013314865.1. Taxonomy (GTDB): domain Bacteria; phylum Bacteroidota; class Bacteroidia; order Bacteroidales; family VadinHA17; genus LD21. Next base: position 1,547 of record JABUEV010000389.1, read on the forward strand.
GAGATATTATGTACGGAGGTGATCCGGTTCAATGGAGGAAGTTTGCAAACTCTCTCAAGCTAAGACTTCTGAACCGTGCCGCAGGCACTCCATGGACTTTCACCTATGACATGGCCGGCACACAGCCTGATGTAACTACAACACCGGGTGCAGCTGCCATGGCCAATGCTGATGCTGAGATAGCAAAGATACTTGCCAATCCCACACAGTATCCGATATTCGAGACGAACGATGACAATGCAAAACTCGATTGGCCTGGACTTCCGTACAGGAACCCTATTTACAATACGCTTTACTCAAGAAAGGACCAGGCAATCTCTGAAACCATGGTCGACTGGCTGAAGGCAAGAAATGACCCGCGTATTCATATTTATGCACAGCCGACACCTAATTCAGTGGCAACACCTCCGCTCAATTATGTTGGCTTCCAGAACGGACGTGCTATTACATCTGCTCCTCAGCCATCAATTTCTCTGCTTGGGACCAAAATCGCATTCACTGAAACAGCACCCTCATATGTGATGTGTCTTGATGAAGTACTGTTTATCATTGCAGAACATCACCTCAGAGGCGGCCGTGACGGTCAGGCAAAGAATGCCTATGAAGATGCCATCGCAGCTTCAATGGAAAGATGGGGACTGGATGATGGAGGATCTGTCAATCCTACATGGGGCGATGCTTTCAGTATCACTACCAGCCCGATTTCATTCCCTGTTGATTATGATGCTTACTTAGCTCAGCCGCTTGTTTCATGGGATGCTGCTGCAGATGTGGCACATAAATTCCAGAGAATTAACGAGCAGAAATGGGCCGCAATGTTCGGACAGGGAGTTCAGGCTTACAGCGAAATCAGAAGAACAGGATTCCCTGAAAGGATTTTTGAATATGAACTTGAAGGTGCATATTATCCAAACCTGGGTCTGCCCATCCGCCTGCAGTATGCTCTTAGTGAAGAAACATACAACACCGACCAGCTGGCTGCGGCCAAGGCACGTCAGCATGTTGAGGTTTCAAACGAGGGAATGTTCAGCACGGATGGTATAAAAAGCCAGGTATGGTGGCATACCAGAAAGAATCCTATCCCGACTGAAACGGATGTACGCTAAGATTTAACATTTTATTAAATAAGAAAAGGTGCCTGATTATATGGCACCTTTTTTTATCATATTTTGAGTACCTTTACTAGACTGAACTTATACTGAATATCAGATTCTGGCGGCACAAATGAATATCAGAAGTGAAGGTCAGTAATTACTAATGAATAATAATATGAAAAGGACACTCTTTCTATTTCTCCTGTCAACTATCCTTTTAGTATGTCTTAATTCACAGGAAACATGCAGGGTTAAAATGTCCACCATAAGTGACACTTACAAGGGCACCTGCAGGCAGGGTCTTGCGGATGGACAGGGAGAAGCTTCCGGAATAGACTTTTACACCGGAAGTTTCAGGAAAGGCTTTCCGGACGGCTATGGCATTTATGTCTGGCGCACCGGGGAAAAATATGAGGGAGAATGGAAGAAAGGCATGAGACACGGCAAGGGAATATTCACCTTCAGGTATTTCGATCGGGACACTACAATAACAGGCGTCTGGAAAGAAGATAAATATGTGGGGGAGAAAGATCTTCAGGATTATGAGATACTCTACCGAACCGGGGTTGGTCATATTTCATGCATGAGAGTAGGAGACAGACCCTATGTAAGGTACAGGTTCACAAGAAACGGTGCAGAATCTCAAAATATAAGCGGACTCCTGATGCAGGGCAGTTCAGGTACGGAACAAATGACAGGTTCTTTCATAGGATTCGAGCAGGTGGAATTTCCATTTGAGGGTAATCTGAAGTTTTT